>JALRFT010000308.1 GCA_023261915.1 Acidimicrobiales bacterium
GTCGGCAGCGGCGGACGCGATTGGCACGAGGTCGCTGACATTGGGGCTGAGTTTGGCCCAGCGGGGGCGGCCACACGCAGCCGTGGCCGACACAACCTCGGCCGTAGCGCCAGGGTCGTGAGCGAACATCTCGTTGCGGGCATGGTGATTGGGACACGACACGTTCACCTCCACCGCCACCACCTCGCTCGGTGCGGCGGCAAGCGCAGCGGCGGCGAGGGCATAGTCCTCAACGGTGCGGCCCCAGATGGAGGCGACGATACGGGCGCCGGTGGCGACCAGTGCCGGAACGTCCTCGGCCAGCCACTGCTCCACCCCGGGACCCTGGAGGCCGACACTGTTGAGCATCCCTGCCGGTGTCTCGTGCACGCGGGGCGCAGGGTTCCCGGGCCAGGGCTCGACGAGAAGCGACTTACAGACCACCGCACCGAGGGAACCGAGATCCACGTAGCGGCCGAGTTCACTGCCGTGTCCGCTCGTCCCCGACGCCGTCATGACCGGATTGGGCAGGCGAACCGAACCCACGCTGGTCGACAGTCGACTCGGCGACCTACCCATCGGTCGCCGCTTCATGCATCGCCCGGTGGTAATCCTGCAGGGCGCGGACCTGCACCTCGTGTTGACGCCGGTCTGCGATGCCATTGGCGGCGGCGAGACCTGCGGACGCAGTCGTCAACAACGGCACCTGATGAACGCCGGCCGCCGCCCGAATGTGGGCGCCGTCGGCTCGGGGCCCCCGACCGCGAGGGCTATTGATGACGAGATCGATCTCGCCTCCGGCGATCAGATCGACGGCATCGGTTCCGTCCTCACCGATCTTGGCCACGTCAATGGCCACGGGCAGACCGGCGGCTCGGAGGTGGGCGGCCGTGCCAGCGGTAGCAGCCAGGGAGAACCCGAGCTCAATGAAGCGTCGAGCAGCTGCCAGACCGGTGGCCTTGTCACGGTCGGCGAGCGAGAGGAACACCGCTCCCGAGTCGGGGAGGCGTGTACCGGCAGCCAGTTGGGCTTTGGCGAAGGCTCGCCCGACACCGGCGTCGATGCCCATCACTTCGCCCGTCGAGCGCATCTCCGGCCCGAGCACCGCATCGGCATCAGGGAAGCGGTTGAACGGCAGAACGGCTTCCTTGACTGACACGTGGCCGAGCCGGCCGTCGGCACCCGGGTAGGCGGGTGCCGCTGCGCCCGATGGGCCGACCAGGCCCTCGGCCCGCAGATCAGCCAGTGACGCACCGACCATGACCCGGGCGGCGACCTTGGCGAGTGGCACCCCAGTGGCCTTGGCCACGAAGGGCACGGTGCGACTGGCACGAGGATTGGCTTCGATGACGAACACCTGTCCGGCCTTCACGGCGTACTGGACGTTCACGAGCCCGACCACTTCGAGGGCAGTCGCAATCCGGCGGGTGTAGTCGGCAATGACGGTGAGGGTTTCAGGCGAGAGCGTCTGAGGCGGCAGCACGCAGGCCGAGTCACCGGAGTGCACACCGGCTTCCTCGACGTGCTCCATGATCCCGCCGATGAGCACCTCCCCTCCCGCATCTCGGATGGCATCGACGTCGACCTCGACGGCGTCTTCAAGGAAACGGTCTACGAGAACGGGGCGTTCCGCTGAGAGACCCCCTTCACGCCCGAGACTGCCCGCTCCGGCCAACTCCGTCATGGCGCGGGCCAGCGCCTCGTCGTCGTAGACGATTTCCATGGCCCGACCACCGAGTACATAGGAGGGACGAACGAGGGCCGGATAGCCGATGCGGTCGACGACCTGACGCGCCTCGTCGAGGGTGCGGGCGGTTCCCCCGGCGGGTTGGGGTATCTCGAGTTGGGCACACAACTGGTTCCAGCGGTCACGATCCTCGGCGAGATCGATCGATGCCGGGCTCGTTCCGAGCACCAGTCCGTGGGGAATGTCACCCGACAACTTCAGTGGGGTCTGCCCCCCGAGGGCGACGATGACCCCCATGGGTTCCTCGGCCTCGATGACGTTGAGGACGTCCTCGGTGGTCAGCGGCTCGAAGTAGAGGCGGTCGGAGGTGTCGTAGTCGGTGGAGACCGTCTCAGGGTTGCAGTTGACCATGATGGTCTCGTACCCGGCTTCCCGCAGGGCGAAGCTGGCATGCACACAGCAGTAGTCGAACTCGATGCCCTGCCCGATGCGATTCGGCCCCGACCCGAGAATCATCACCTTGGATCGGTCGGAGGGCACGATCTCGTCCTCGTCCTCCCAGGTGGAGTAGTGATACGGAGTCGATGCGGCGAACTCCGCTCCACAGGTATCGACCGTCTTGTACGTCGGTGTCACTCCGGCGCCGAGCCTCGCCGCCCGAACGCCAGCCTCAGGCAATCCCCACAGGTAGCCCAGTTGGGCGTCGGAGAATCCGAGACGCTTCGCCCGTCGCCAGCCCGCAGCATCCATCTCGAGCGCGCCAGTTGTTGCCAGGTGCTGACGTTCCTCGGTGATGGCGAGCATCTGGTCGAGGAACCATGGGTCGACTTTGGTCGTGGCATGCACCCGATCAGCCGACACCCCCCGGCGCAGGAGAGCCTCGAGTTGGAAGGGGCGCTCGGGGGTGGCCACCGTGGCCGCCGCGAGCAACTCGTCGTCGGTGAGTTGCTCGTAGGCCACCTCACCGGGATCACAATTCAGACCTGCGCGGCCTTGCTCGAGGGACCGAAGGGCTTTCTGCAGCGATTCGGGGAACGTCCGGCCGATGGCCATGACCTCCCCCACGGACTGCATCTGAGTGCCGAGGATCCCCGACGTCCCCGGGAACTTCTCGAATGCCCAGCGCGGGACTTTGGTGACGACGTAGTCAATCGTGGGTTCGAAGCTCGCCGGGGTGAGTTGCGTGATGTCGTTGGGGATCTCGTCGAGGGTGTAGCCCACAGCCAGTCGGGCGGCGATCTTGGCGATCGGAAATCCGGTGGCCTTGGATGCGAGGGCCGAAGATCGACTCACCCTCGGGTTCATTTCGATGACCACCTGATCCCCAGTGACGGGGTCGACGGCGAACTGCACATTCGAGCCACCTGTCTCCACACCGACGCGACGGATGCAGGCGAAGGCGGCATCACGCATCCGCTGGTACTCGACGTCGGAAAGCGTCTGGGCGGGCGCCACCGTGATGGAGTCTCCCGTGTGGACCCCCATGGGGTCGAGATTCTCAATGGAACACACGATCACGCAATTGTCGGCGCGATCACGCATCACCTCGAGTTCGTACTCCTTCCAGCCGGCGATCGATCGTTCGATGAGGATTTCGCCAATCGGACTAGCCGCGATTCCGGACGCTGCGAGATGCTCGAACGAGGCGTCATCGGTGGCAATGCCGGTTCCGCGGCCCCCAAGGATGTAGGCCGGTCGGATGACGACGGGGAGGCCAATCGTCACCGCCGCCTCGCGGGCCTCATCCATGGAACGCGCAATGGCCGAGGCCGGGACCGACAAGCCGATGCCGACCATGGCGTCCTTGAACCGCTCGCGGTCTTCAGCCGTGGCGATGGCCTCGGCATTCGCTCCGATGAGTTCAACCCCGTAGGTCTCCAGTACCCCCGACTCGGCGAGTTCCATGGCGAGGTTGAGCGCCGTTTGGCCTCCGAGTGTCGGCAGTAACGCATCGGGGCGTTCTCTGGCGATGATGCGCTCGACCACATCGGCGTCGAGTGGCTCAATGTAGGTGGCATCGGCGAAGTCGGGATCGGTCATGATCGTGGCCGGGTTCGAGTTCACGAGGATGACCCGATAGCCCTCCGCCCGAAGCACACGGCACGCCTGGGTGCCGGAGTAGTCGAACTCGCAGGCCTGACCGATCACGATCGGGCCCGAACCGATCAGCAGAATTGATTCGATGTCAGTTCGCTTCGGCATCAGGCGCCTCTCCCCGCAGCCGTGCGTGGCCCAGAGGCGTCCATCAGCGCTGCGAACTCCTCAAATAAGTAGGCGGCATCATGGGGACCCGGTCCCGCCTCGGGATGATGTTGCACGCTGAACGCCCGCAGATCTGCCACCATCAACCCCTCGATGGTCCCGTCGTTGAGATTCCGGTGAGTCACCGTCGCCCCAGGCACCGAATTCTCGGCGACAGCAAAGTTGTGGTTCTGGCTGGTGATCTCAACCGTGCCGTCGGCCAGTCGACGCACCGGGTGGTTACCACCATGGTGGCCGAAGGGAAGTTTGAACGTCGTGCCACCGAGCGCTGTCGCCAACAACTGGTGGCCGAGGCAGATGCCGAAGACGGGGACCTCGCCGAGCAGGGCTCCGATCGTGGCAGGAGCCCCGAGAACGGCCGCCGGATCGCCCGGACCGTTCGACAGGAACACCCCGTCGGGTTGGCGGGCGAGCACCTCAGCGGCCGGGGTGGAGGCGGGAACGATCTCGACGGTGGCGATGGTGGCGAGGTGGTTGAGGATGGTCCGCTTGATACCGAAGTCGTAGGCCACCACTCGTCGGGGCCCACTCCCCCACGTGTAGGGCTCAGCCGTACTCACGACAGACACGAGGTCCACTCCGTTGGTTCCGGGTTCGGCTGCGGCCGCATCTGCAAGGGCTTCCAGTGACGCCGTACCGAACGCTCCAGACATGGCCCCGGCGTCGCGGATGTGGCGCGTGAGTCGCCGAGTGTCAACTCCGGCGATGCCTGCGAGACCGTGACGAGCAAGCCAGCCATCGAGGTCCTCGGTACTGCGCCAGTTGGACCGCCGGCGGGCGAGGTCCCGCACCACGACGCCCCGGCAGAATGGCGCCGGAGCCTCGTCGTCGTCGGGACTGGTTCCGTAGTTGCCGATGTGGGGGTAGGTGAAGGTGACGACCTGCCCGGCGTAGGACGGATCGCTGAGTACCTCCTGGTAGCCGGTGAGCGTGGTGTTGAACACCACCTCCCCTGAGGAGATCCCGCCGCTGACCTCGGCGCCAATGGCCTCGCCGTGGAACACGCTGCCGTCAGCGAGCACCAGCGCTGAAGGGCGAATCGTCATCGTCTTGCCTCCCCGTTGGCTACCACCAGCTCACCGTGCAGGACGGTGTGTACTACCCGGCCCTGCAGGGTCCATCCCCCGTATGGGGTGTTGCGACTCCTGCTCGCCGTCTGGTTGGGATCGACCGTCCAGGTCGCTCCCGGGTCGACGACACACAGGTTCGCCGGTTCGCCTCCGGCGACCGGACGGCCGTGCACCTCAGCCAGCCCCGCAATCCGGGCGGGTCCGACCGACATGCGCTGCACGAGTTCTGTCATGGGAATTCCCAGATGGGTCATGGCAAGTGCCAGCGCCGTTTCCAGACCGAGCATCCCCGGGGGCGCCTGCTCGAACGGCAGTTCCTTGCTCTCCTGGGTGTGGGGAGCGTGGTCGGTCGCCACGGCGTCGATGGTGCCGTCAGCCAACCCGGTGCGGATCGCGGCGACGTCAGCATCGGTACGCAACGGTGGAGCCACCTTGAACAGGGGTGAGTACGAGGCGCACTCAGCATGGGTGAGGGTGAAGTGATGTGTAGTCGCCTCGGCCGTCACGGCCAGGCCGTCGGCTTTGGCCGCCCGCACCATCGCCACCGAGGCGGCTGTTGACACGTGCTGGATGTGGATGCGGGCCCCGGTGAGGCGGGCCAGCATCAGGTCCCTGGCCACCATCAGCTCCTCGGACTCGGCCGGCTGGCCGGGAATCCCCAGACGCACCGACCACTCCCCCTCGTGCATGTGTCCGCCGGCAGCGAGTGCGTCCACCTCGCAGTGCTGGGCCAGAGTCACTCCAAGGTCTCGGGCGTATTCCATGGCCCGACGCATCAGCCCAGGATCCTGCACCCCGGCACCATCGTCGGTGAACAGGTGAACACCGAGTGCTGCCATCTCCGCCATGGGGGCGAGCGCCTCACCGGCCCGGTCCACAGTCACTGCTCCTGACGCATGCACGTCGCAAGGGGCTGACGAACCGAGCTGAAGGACCTCGCGTACCACCGCGGCACAGTCGATCGCTGGCGTCGTGTTCGGCATGGCCACCACGGCGGTGTACCCGCCGAGAGCAGCGCAGCGGGCGCCGGTCTCGACTGTCTCGGCCTCCTCCCGGCCCGGCTGACGCAGATGAGCGTGGACGTCGACGAGTCCCGGCATCACATAGGCACCACTGACGTCGAGGATCTCCGACCCGGTCACGTCGAGCTCGGCGCCGACCTCGACGATCTTGCCCCGAGACTGATCAATGCGGACATCCGCCCGACGTTCACCGTCGGCATCGACGACGGTGCCTCCGGCAAGGACGACGGTCTCAGACATCGGCGGCCCCCTCACGGTCGACTTCAGCGAGCTCGGAGGGTTGATCGGTCTGGTGGCCTCCACTGCCGAGCAGCCAGAAGAGCACGGCCATTCGAACGGCGACGCCGTTGCGAACCTGATCCACGACGAGGGCGTTGGGGAGCTCGGCCACCTCACCACCGATCTCCACCCCGCGATTCATCGGTCCCGGGTGCATGATCACCGCCCCTGGTTTCATCAGTGCTGCCCGTTCAGAAGTGAGGCCAAAGCGCATGCGGTACTCCCGCAGCGAGGGGACGAGGTGTTCGCGCATGCGTTCGGTCTGCATGCGCAGGAGATAGACCACGTCGACTACTCCGAGCACCTCGTCCAGCGAGGTCGAGACCGTGACCGGCCAGCCATCGAGGGTGGCGGGCAGCAGTGTGCTCGGAGCCACCAGGGTGATCTCCGCCCCCAGACTGGCCAGCAGAGCGACATTGCTGCGAGCGACCCGGGAGTGGCGGACATCCCCGACGATGGCTACCCGGAGTCCGGCGACCGAGCCGAAGTGCTGACGCATCGTGAAGGCATCGAGGAGCGCCTGAGTGGGGTGCTCGTGAGCGCCGTCACCGGCGTTGATGACTGATGCCGAGGTCCACCCGGCGATCTGGTGGGGAACGCCGGCACATCGATGACGGACGACAAGAGCGTCAATTCCCATGGCGTCGACTGTCTCAATCGTGTCCCGAACCGACTCACCCTTGTTGACCGAGGAGGACGCAACGGGGAAGGTCATCACATCGGCCGACAACCGCTTCGCCGCCGTCTCAAACGACAGCCGGGTTCGCGTCGAGTCCTCGAAGAAGAGGGAGACGACGGTCTTGCCCTTGAGAGCAGGCACCTTGGGCATTCGTCGGGAGGAAACCTCAAGGAACGAGTCCGCAAGATCAAACAATGTTTCCACGTCACTTGAACCCAACTGCCCGGCCGTCAGCAGTCCACTCACTTGACCATCTCCCCGAGCTCAACCCCGTCATCGGCCACGTTGACCACTTCATCCCGGCGGGTCGGCAGGTTCTTGCCGACGTAGTCAGGCCTGATGGGGAGCTCCCGGTGCCCTCGATCGACCATGACCGCCAGTTGGACGGCACGAGCGCGACCGTGGTCAGTCAACGCGTCGAGAGCAGCGCGGATGGTCCGGCCTGTGAACAGCACGTCATCAACGAGCACGACCACACGACCCCCAACATCAAAGGTGATATCGGTGACCGCCTCTGGCAGAACCGGACGCAGCCCGATGTCATCTCGATAGAAGGCAACGTCGAGTGATCCGACGGGGACCCCGACACCATCAATCTGGAGCATGGCCTCGGCCAGGCGATGGGCAAGTGGCACGCCCCCGGTCTGCAGTCCGATGAGGACGACATCGCTGAGACCGCGGTTGCGCTCAATGATTTCATGGGCCATGCGCCACACGGCACGGTCCACGTCATCGAGTTCCATCACCCGCTTGCGGGCAACAAAAACGCCCCCATAAGGGGGCGTCAGACGTCGTTCGCGTTCAGCCACATTCGTGGTCCTTCCTGTCCGTACGGGCCTCACAGGACCCACTTCACGGTCAGACCGGCACCTTAGCAGCCCTCATCGGGGCGGGGAAACACCTCGGCAGTGTTCAGGACTGAGGACCGGGCGCACGGACGATGGCCGCAATGGCCGCCAGGACGCCATTGACGAATCGACCGGAATCCTCGGTGGAGTACTCCTTGGCCAGCTCGACGGCCTCGTCGATGATGACGGCGGTCGGCGTGTCAGCGTCGAACTGGAGTTCAAAAGTGGCGAGTCGCAGAATCGCCCGATCCATTGCCGGCATACGCTCCAGCGCCCAGCCCTGAGCCCGATCAGAGATCATCTGGTCGATCACGTCAATGTGGGCACCTACTCCGGCGACGAGCCGAGTCGTGAAGGGGTCAGGGGCGAGAATCTGGTCGTCGAGAGCACCGGCCGGCAGAAGATCCCGGGCTTCGGCCTCGTAGAGAAGATGTAGGGCCCGCTCACGCGCCTCGTGCCGTGTCGCCGCTACCGGTCGGTCACCGGCCACTCAGATCACCCCGGCCAGACTCACGGGCCTCACGCCTTACCGAGGTAGTCGCCCGAGCGGGTGTCAACCTTGACCCGATCCCCTGTCTCGATGAACAGCGGCACCTGCACCACAGCTCCCGTCTCCATCGTGGCCGGCTTGCGGGCACCCGAGACACGGTCTCCCTGCACGCCTGGCTCCGTCTCGGTGACGGCGAGTTCCACCGCCGCCGGAAGGTCGACGCCGATGATCTCGTCACCGAACATCATCAGGACGGCCGAGGCGTTCTCGACCAGGTAGTCGACCGCTGTGCCCAGAGTGGCCGGTTCGACGGTGAGCTGGTCGTAGGTGGTCGAGTCCATGAAGACGTAGTCATCTCCCGACCGGTACAGGAACTGCATGTCCCGCTTGTCGATCATGGCCCGTTCGACCTTCTCGTCGGCGCGGAAGGTCTTCTCTTGAGTCCCGCCGGTACGGGTGTTGCGAAGCGTGGTCCGCACGAAAGCCCCACCCTTGCCGGGCTTGACGTGCTGGAAGTCCACGACGTCGAAGAGGACCCCTTCGAGTTGGAGGGTCATTCCGTTCTTGAGATCGTTGGTGCTGATCGTCGGCATGACGCCACGCTAGCGGCTGACTCAGACGGCGGGATCCTTCGGCGCCCGGGTGAACGGCTCGCAACCATCGTCGGTGACGAGAACCATGTCCTCGATGCGGACTCCGCCATGATCTTCGAGGTATACCCCGGGCTCGACGGTCACGACCCATCCCGCCTCCAGCACGTCGTCGGCGACGGCGGCGAGTCGCGGGTTCTCGTGAATATCGAGTCCCACCCCATGACCCGTGGAGTGGATAAAGGCGTCACCCCACCCCGAAGCATCGATCACCGATCGGCAGGCCGTGTCGACCGCAGCGACGCCGATTCCAGCGGCAACGGCATCAACGCCAGCTTGCTGGGCTTCAGCCACGACTTCCCACATCCGGCGCTGGACGGCAGTCGGCTCCCCTACCCACACCGTGCGGGTCATGTCCGAGTGGTACCCGTCGACGAGAGCCCCAAAGTCACAGACGACCAGATCTCCCTCCACGACGGTTCGTCGCCCGGGGCGGTGATGTGGCCGGGCGCCATTGGGCCCGGAGGCAACGATCGTCTCGAACGACACATCGCTCGCCCCCAACCGACGCATCTCGGTGTCGAGCTCAAGCGCAAACTCCGCCTCCGTGGGCCGGTCAGCGAGGCGACTCCGCAGCCGATCAAAGGCAAGATCGGCGATGCCGGCCGCCGCCGAGAGCCGCTCCACCTCTCCCCGATCCTTACGCAGTCGCAGACGCTCCACGAGTCCAGTGGTGGGAACAACCTCAGAGGCGACGAACCATTCCGCATCGAACCGACGCTGCTGGTTCCAGGTCACATGGTCACCTTCCAGCGCCACACGGGCCAGGTGGGATCCGGCAGCAGCGATGACGTCACGCTGACCCGCAGCCGTCGCCGGCACCTCGATGGTCGACCTCACACCGGCAGCCTCCAGTTCGGCAGCAGCCTGCAGCGTGTATCGGCCGTCGGTGACGAACCAACTGTCCTCGGCGGTGACCAGCAACATCGCCGCCGACCCGGTGAACCCGGTCAAGTAGCGGATGTTGGTCAGATTGGTGAGGAGGAGAGCGTCAACAGCCTCTCGCTCGAGGCTGGCCCGGAGCCGGTCGATCCTCGAGCCCACCTCCATGGGTGCGAGCGAGCCGGCCGACGATTCCGGTGGGCCAGCCATCACCCCGACACCCCGAGCAGCCGAGCGACCGCATCAACCGCATGCAGGTATCCATCAGGACCGAAACCGGCGATGGTTCCAGCCGCCACCGGGGCCACGACTGAGGTGTGTCGCCACGGTTCGCGGGCCGCTGGGTTCGACAGGTGCACCTCCACGACCGGGCCGTCGAAGGTCGCCAGGGCGTCGTGAAGGGACCAGCCGTAGTGGGTCAACGCACCCGGGTTGACGATGATCGCAGCACACCGATCCCGGGCGGAGTGCACGAGGTCGACAAGATCGCCCTCGTGGTTGGACTGATGATGTTCCACCACCAGTCCATACCCCTGAGCCCGGGCCCCGACGGCCGCCTCGATATCGGCCAAAGTGGCGGAGCCGTAGATTGCCGGGTCGCGCTCGCCGAGAAGGTTCAGATTGGGGCCCGAGAGGACCAGCACTGTGCTCGTCATGGCATCTCCTCCAGTACACGGGCAACCACCGCAGTATCCACGTTGGGCACCGTTTCCACCCCATCAGGGCCATCGAGAACGAAGGTCAGACCGTCAATCGCCTTTTTGTCCCGACCCATCAACGACACGAGGGATCCCACCGTCGCGCCTGATGGCAGCCGCGTTGGCAGGCCGTATCCACCCACGATCGACTCGTGACGGGCCACAGCAGCATCGTCAACACGCCCGAGCGCCCGACCGAGGCGAGCGGCAAACACCAATCCGATGGCCACCGCCTCGCCATGGCGCAGGTCGAACCCACCGTCGATTTCGAGGGCGTGGGCGAGCGTGTGGCCATAGTTGAGAATCGCCCGCCGGCCTGCCTCTCTCTCGTCGGCCGCCACCACGGCTGCCTTGATCCCCACGCAAGCTGCAACCGTCTCAGCGAGGAGTGGATCCTCGATGGTGGTCGCACCCGGAGTGTCGAGCCCCAGGAAGCGGTACTTGGCCAGTTCACCGAACCCGTTACGGATCTCGCGTTCGGGCAACGTGCGCAGGACCTCCGTATCACAGAGCACGCAGGATGGCTGCCAGAACGAACCGACGAGGTTCTTGCCCTCAGGCAGGTTCACACCGGTCTTCCCCCCGATTGCGGCATCAATCTGGCCGAGGAGGGTGGTCGCCACGAACACCACGGGAACCCCGCGATGGTAGATCGACGCGGCAAATCCGGCGACGTCGGTAACCAGACCTCCCCCGACCGCCACGACCACGTCACCACGGGTCAGACCCCAGCGGCTCCACTGCCGGCACAGGTCCTCAACGGTGGCCATCGACTTGGCCTCTTCACCGTCACCGATGAAAAAGACCTCGGACTCACAACCGGGATCGACCGTGACGCTGATTCCCGGCTGGGTGACGATCGCCGCTCGACCGGCACCGACCGGCAAGACCGCTGCCAGGTGATGGCGAGCGCCCTCACCAACGACAACGTCGTAACTGCGGTCACCGAGATCGACGGGAACGACGATCATGGACGCTCCCCGTCCTCGGCCCCGGCCATCAGGTCGGCGCCATCGTCCACCATCTGGTCAAGGGCATCAACGACTGACGCCGCAACCCCATCAGGGGTGTCATGTCCAGTCTCGATGGAGATCGCCGCCACCTCGGCGTACAGCGGGGCGCGCTCGGTCTCCAGACGGGTCAATACCTCGACGGGGCCTTCGTCGAGGAGGGGTCGGCCAGCCGCCCCAACACCTCCCACTCGCTCAACCAAGGTTCCCACGGGGGCCTGGAGCCACACGACGACCGGACCGTCGGTGAGCAACTGACGAGAACGTGGGTCGCCTACCGCTCCACCCCCGGTGGCAAGGACCACAGGCGGTCCACTGAGGGCATCGGCGAGTACTTCGGACTCGATAGCGCGGAACGCGTTCTCTCCCTCCGTGACGATGAGATCACGGATGGTGTGACCCGTGCTCGCTTCGATGAGGGCGTCGAGGTCGGCGAAGGGCAGACCAACCCTGTCGGCGATGAGCGGGCCGACCGTGGACTTTCCCGAACCCATGAGACCGACGAGCACGAGGACACGATGGCGGAGAGCGGGGTGAACCCGCTCAGGCGCCATCAACGCCCTCACCCGAGGAGCTCGGAACCGAAGCGTCGGCTACCGCCTGCGGGTCGGCGAACGCCAGCGACTCATCCCAGTTGAGCTCGTCACCAACGGTGGACTCGGCGGTGGCCAGGGTCTGCGCCCGAACCTGTTCGGTGAACCCCTCCACATTTCGTCGCAGTTCGACCAGTGAGTCCCCACCGAACTTCCGGACCACCTCAGCGGCCAGCGTGACGGCGACCATCGCCTCGGCGACGACGCCCATGGCCGGCACCGCAGTCACGTCGGTTCGCTCCCGAAACGACAGTGCCGGCTCGTTCGTGGCCGTGTCCACGGTCGCCAACACGGGGCGATTGAGGGTGGCCAACGGTTTCATGGCAGCACGGACAGCCAGCATCTCACCGGTGGTGACTCCGCCTTCGAGACCGCCGGCTCGAGCGCTGGTGCGGGCGTAGGTCGTCGTGGTGCCGTCGAAGACAATGGCGTCATGGGCCGAAGATCCGCGTCGGCTGGCCAGAGAGAACCCATCGCCAATCTCGACGGCCTTGACGGCGTGGATACTCATGAGAGCTTGGGCCAAGAGGCCGTCGAGCTTGCGGTCCCAGTGGACGTAACTGCCGAGACCCACGGGAAGACCCCAGACGAGGACCTCGGCCACTCCCCCGAGCGAATCACCGTCGCGAGCGGCGGCGCGGATCTCTTCTTC
Source organism: Acidimicrobiales bacterium (assembly GCA_023261915.1). Classification (GTDB taxonomy): domain Bacteria; phylum Actinomycetota; class Acidimicrobiia; order Acidimicrobiales; family Acidimicrobilacustridaceae; genus M30B73. The sequence continues at coordinate 12,802 of JALRFT010000308.1, forward strand.
CATCGCCGCCGCCGCCTCAGCGTCGAGACACCGCACGGCCGACGCGTCGATGACCTCGAGGTCCCCGGGGCCCGGCCGAGCGTCCGAGGTCACCTCCACCGAACCGATGCGGATCACGTGGCTGACGATGGCGACCCCAAGTTCAGCGAGGAGGCGACGGGACAACGCCCCTGCCACCACCCGGGCCGCCGTCTCCCGCGCCGATGCCCGCTCAAGAACATCCCGTGCGTCATCGAAGCCGTACTTCTGCATCCCGGCGAGATCCGCATGGCCCGGCCGCACCTTGGTGACCGGCGCCGACGTCTTGCCCGGAGCGGGTGACATCTCCTCATTCCACTTGCCACGTTCCCACTCGGAGTTGGCAATTTGCACGGCCACGGGTGACCCGAGAGTTCTGCCATGGCGCACGCCGGCGAGAAGCGTTACCCGGTCCTGCTCGAAGCGCATTCGTGGACCGCGGCCAAACCCGAGTCGACGCCGAGCCAACTCGGCCGAGATCTCCTCTTCGGTGATCTCCAGGCCAGCGGGGAGACCCTCAACGATCACGACGAGAGCCTGACCGTGGGACTCACCAGCAGTTAGGAAGCGCAGCACACTTCGAATCTACCGGTCAGGGCCCCAGTCACCGGGTACCGGTTACCGCCACGCCCCTCAAACGTCCATACCGGGGGCAACAAATAGGACGGCCAGAGCGGCGACGAACAGGAAGGGACCGAAAGCAAAGGCCCCTGGCCGACCCCGTGTGCCCACGGCACGCCAAACGACTGCGACTACCGACGCCAGACCAACGATGGCCAAACCCCCGTGGAGGGCGGGGCCGACTCCACTGGCGGCCCAGCCGGTGGGTAGGGCCAGCACCGCTCCCCACTTCACATCGCCTAATCCCATCCCAATCAACCACCCAATGACGAGTACGCCTCCAGCTGCACCGGCGGCGAGTAGCGCCGTCCGAGCGCGCCACGGCTCGCCAATGGCGACCGCTCCGATGCTCAACATGACGCCAACGAGCGGGATGGTGGGTGCGAGGAGTACATCGGGTAGCCGATGACATCGACAGTCGACCAGAACAGCCAACCACGCCACCCCCAAGATCGGCACCACGAGAGCTGTCCACCAGGGTGAGTCGGCGACTCGCCACGCCACAACACCCCCCAGCACGACGGCCGATGTTGTCCGCCACGGCTGCAACCAGATGGCACCGATCGCTACCGAGACCGTCGGCAACCTCGGCAGCGGTGACCGGGTGGCGAGGCGATCGGCCGCCGGAGGAAACCAGATCGAAGCCACCGCGGTAAGTAGGCACACAGTGGCGATCGAGGCGAGGTACAAATCCACTCCTGCGGATCTCGACCTCTCAGTCGTCGACGGCTGCCAACATGGCGGCGAGAGGGGCCGGCACACCTGTCCACAACGTGAAGGCGTCAGCCGCTTGGTGCACGAGCATGCCGCGACCATCGAGCGTCCGGGCCCCGACCTCACGCGCCGCGCGCAGCAATTCCGTCTCCACCGGGTAGTAGACGAGGTCGGCAACCACCTGTTCGGGGCGCAGCGCAGACGATGGCACCGGCATGCCCGGAGAGGCCGCCATCCCGACAGGGGTGGCATTGACCACCACCGCGGCCTGAGCGACCTCGGCGGCGGGGGCTAGCCTGCACCGCGCCGGATCCAGCTCGAGAACGCGCTGCGCGCGCTCGGGGCGGCGCGCCACCACGAGCACTTCCTTCGCCCCGGCATCGAGGGCCCCGGCCACCACTGCGCGAGCGGCACCGCCGGCTCCGAGAACAGCGAGCACGGCCCCATTGAGATCGCCGCCCCCGTCGGTCACCCAACGAGCGAAACCGCTTGCATCAGTGTTGTGCCCGACCAGGACGTCCCCATCCCGGACGACGCAATTCACTGCGCCAAGTCGATCGGCGAGCGGAGTGCATCGGTCGACGAGTCGGGCAACCGCCTCCTTGTGCGGCATGGTCACTGACAGACCGGCAAAGCCCATCGAGCGCATGGCGTCAAGGGCCACCCCAGCGTCACCACCGGTTACCCGAAGCGCAACGAAGACCCAGTCGAGTCCGGTGGCAGCAAACGCTGCATTGTGCACTGCTGGGGACCGCGAGTGGTCAACAGGATCACCGATGACCGCAGCGACCCTGGTGTGACCGGTCACCGGGAGGAGGTTCACCGAAACACCCCCCGGGTCCGTGCGTCCTCGGCCGTGGCGAGAAATTCGTTGTAGTCATTGGTGAAGAAGTGTTCGCCCGACGGATCGATGAGCACGTAGTAGAGCCAATTGCCCTCCGCCGGATTCAGCGCTGCCACCATGGAGGCCCGTCCCGGCGCGTTGATGGGTGAGGGTGGGATGCCAGGCACTGCGCGGGTATTCCAAGGTGACGGGGAGGCGAGATCGTCCACGGTCAGGTCCTCGGTACGTCGGCCAATGGCGTAGATGGTCGTGGCATCGATGTCGAGGCGCATCCCCTCGCTGAGCCGGTTGTAGATGACCCGGGCCACCTTGGAGCGTTCAGCGTCCACCCGAGTCTCGGCCTCGACCATCGACGCCACGGTCAACACCTCATAGGGCGTCAACGTGAGTCCCGTCACCGACTCAACGGTGGCAGTCGCTTCAGCGAGGCCGATCTCATCGGCGACGGCATCAAAGGCGGTGGCCATCTGGGTCAGGAGTTTGGTCGTATCAGCCGCATCCTGCTGGGCGACCTCATAGGTTGCCGGGAACAGGAAGCCTTCGAGCGATGACCCCGCCGGTTGGTAGGTGGAGCGCACGCTGGCCACCGCCGCATCCCAGCTCGCAGTGTCCATTTCGGGGAAGGTCTCCAGCACCCGGTCCCGGATCTCTGAGAGCCAAAGACCCTCGGGAATCGTGATGCGCAAGGCTTCGGGAGGCAACGGTCCCTGGTTGAGAGCGGCCACTACCGCCTCCGCCGACTGGTTGGTGCTGAGTCCCTCGTACCTCCCAGCCTCAAAGGTGGGCGATCCGTTGAGGCGCAGGTACACACTGAACACGGTGGCGTTGCCAATGACCCCAGCATCGGCGAGTTGCGCAATGACATCGGCGGTCGTCGCACCGGCAGGAATCTCGAACGCCACGGGTTCCTGGGGTCCACCGGGGTTCAGCTGACCCCGAGCCCAGACCACAGAGCCACCGGCGATGAGCGCTCCGACCGCCAACAGGGCGAGGAGGACCAGCGGCCAACGCCGACGACGACGCCTACCAGTCGGGCGTGGGACAGGGGTCTCTGTACTCACGGCTCCGGCTCCGTCTCTGGCGACCGGGTGCGGTCAAGCCACGCCTGCAAGATGACGGCAGCCGCCACCTTGTCGACGATGTGACGACCCTCCCGGGCTGACACTCCTGCCTCCTGCAGCGATCGGGTTGCCTGCGTCGTCGTGAGCCGCTCGTCCACGAGTTCAACGCGCAGTCCGGTGGCCTCCGCCAGTTCCCGGGCCTCATCCAGCACCGCCTGGGCTGCCGGGCCGACAGTGCCGTCGAGTGAGAGCGGCAGACCGAGGACGAAATACCCGGCTTCCCACTCGTCGGCCAGTATCCGAAGTCGTTCGTGGTCCACGCGGTGGGACGAGGCGCGCTCGATGACCTCAATGGGTGATGCCAATGTGCCCGCTGAGTCACTCACGGCAACGCCGATGCGCCGTGCGCCGAGATCTACGCCCAAAGCCCTCACCCCAGTCCTGCTGCATGACGGGCGGCGGCAAGGGCCTCGTCAATGCCACTGGGGTCCTTGCCACCAGCGACCGCCAGCTCCGGGTTCTTTCCACCACCACCCTTGACGGCCCGAGCAGCCTCACCAATCAATTCCCCGGCATTCAATCCGCTTTCGGGCGTGGCCGCAGCGACGAGACTCACCGACGCTCCGTCAGGTGATCCGATGAGCACCACGGCACTGATTCCCGGCTGAGATCTGACCGCAAGCGCCACCTGTCGGAGATCGTCAGTTCCGTAGCCGTCGAGGCGAGACACGACGACACCGTCAACCGCGTCGGCCGCTAGATCACCGGCGGCAGCGACAGCCTGAGTGGCTTTCAGGTCGCGAATCTGGCTCCTGAGTTCCTTCACTTCGGCCACGCGGCGGACGACGGCGTCAAGGACCTCGTCGGGTCCGATCTATGTGTCGCCGGAAGACGCAGAGGATTCCGAGGCGGCCGCCTACATCTCGGCCTTGAACCAGAAAATGGTCAGGGCGGAGACGGGTCCGCAGCGGTTGCCGTGGCCCTTACCCAAAGAGTTTGTTCAGCAGCAACAGCGAGACCGGCAGCAAACGGGGCAAGAGGCCGCTCTGGCAAAGACGCCTGCCGAGGCGCTGCAGATGTTAAGACT
>JALRFT010000351.1 GCA_023261915.1 Acidimicrobiales bacterium
GCATGGCGTAGGCGTACGGGTCGTACTCAACGGGTCCGAGGTCGCCAGCCACGTCACGCATGGCCCGACTCCTCGGTCGAGAATCGGCTACCGGTACGTCGGAACTCGAAAGCAGCACCGGTGGAAAACGCCGTAAGAGTCACTTCATCGTCGACGGGGTGCGCAACGTCGCCCAGGGTGAAGCGCCACGCCGCCTGCGCGCCACCGGTGATGGGATCGACAGAGGGATCAACTGGTGCAACTTCCCAGCGTGCGTCGAGCGCCCGAGCGATGGCCGCCAGCGGCTGGGACTCCCCCGCACCAAGCAGGGACCCCCATCCCGGCGCCAGTGACTCCGACGTGGCCGCACTCGGCCAAATACCGGCGAGCACCGACCCGTCACGGGTGATCCCAACCCGCCAGTCGACGTAGCTGCGCGGGTGGAACGCGGGATGCAGCTCAAGCAGGGTCACGAGGCCCGCGGCGTCACTGCCCCCACCGAACGCTCGTACCAGCCGCTCGGCAACCACACCGGCGACACCAGTGAACTGACGACGGGCCAACCGACCGACGTCGGAGTAGCCATGATCAGCCGCCGCGGCGAGGAACGACAGGGTAAGCAGGTGGGCCTGGAGCGCTGCCTCCTGGGCAACGAGCGACAGGGCACGCGAAGAGAAGTCCTCCATCCGCAGGTCGGCGTCAACCGGGCCGTCATAGGCACTGCGTCCGTCGGAGGCCTCGAGGTCCATCAGCGCCGAGACCTCAACGATTGCGGCTGCGGTGGCGCCGACGCGGTGCGCCACGTCAGGCAGCACCCGCGGGTCAGCGCCGTGGTCGATCTGCACTCGCCAATGACAGTGGGGGTGACGGTCGGCGGGAATCCGTGGTGGACGGTGGACCGGTTCCATTCGGGCCCGCGGATTCGAGGCACACACGGTGGCCTCAAAGGTTGGGTCCTCAATCGTGTGGCACATGGCCTGCACCATGTCGTCACCCATGGGTTCGGCATCCATCAACGCCCCGCAATGGTCGAGATGGAACTCGCCATGATCGTCATCGAGCACGGTGAATCGAAAGTCGAGAAACTCGGGAGGAGCGCCGATGTCGAGTTGCATGCCCTTGAACATGGTCCCGACATCATCGCCAGAGAAGCCAAGCGCTCGTTGCATGCGTGCCGTGTAGATGGGACTCGCCCCCATCCATTCGTCGATCGCCACGGCCACCATGCCGGCACGGCCAATCTCTGCCAACAGGTGGGGCATACCGGCCCGATCGGTGAGGTGGCCGGCGAGGAACCACTCTCGAGCGAGCGTCGCCAACTCCCGATGATCGAGATCCTCCATGCGACGGGGTGTCGCTGTGGTCACGAGTTGCGCTCGTCGGGCCACAACGGTCGGGGTGCGCCACCGAGTGGGTAGTGCCCGGGCTGGTCACCACCGAGTGCTCTCTCCATTCGTGCCGTCATCCCGGGACTCAAGGTGTTGTCACTCATCATCTCTAGGAAACACGCCGCTGCATTGCCGTAGTCAAACCAGTCGCGCTGCCACGCCCAGCACATGTTGCCCCCGTACCCGAACCACGAACCGCCGATACCGGCCACCTCGTAGTGGGTGCCATCGTCGCGGGTGGCATCCGCGATCTGGCGCCACAGTCCAATGACCTGGCCTTTGCGATCGTCGATGATCACCGTCTCATAGGGGTAGGTCCATCCGTCGAGACCGCCCATCTCAAGCCCGATGGCCCAGTCCCGAATCTCGTCACGACCCACGGCCATGAATTCGTGACGGGGCCCGTAGTTCCACCCGTAGTGGGCGTTGAGGGTGTAGCAGTCAGCAAGACCACGCCAGTCGCCGGTCTCCTCGGCGTGACGATTGGCGGCCAGCCAGTGCTCGACCATGGCCTCGAGTTCCTCACGGGGGTAAGCCGGCACGGGTGCTCCTCATCGTCGTGGTGATCGCCTCCAGTCACCGCTGCGGTAGGTTTACAGGTGTAAGAATTACTGTCAAGAGGTTCCCGGGCCAACGGATGACCTCTCCAAACCATGTCCGACACCCCCACTACCAGCCGTCAGCGCACCGGGCACCCGATCCTCAGCGAGCGACAGACCGCCACAGTGGACGCCCTCGTTGTGGCGGCGGAGGAGGCGGTCAGGGAACTCGGCTACGACGAGCTCACCCTCCGCCACGTGGCCGCCCGTGCCGGGGTCACCCACACCACCGCCTACGCCTACTTCTCTTCAAAAGCACACCTGCTCACCGAGGTGTTCCGTCGGCGTCTCGTGGCACTACCTCCCCCCACTGCCGATCCGGACTTGTCCCTCGCCGAGCGGGTGGCCGAGGCGCTCGCCGGGCCAAGTCTGCTGCTCGCCGACGATCCGGCCATCGCCAGGGCAGCTCTCCCTGCCCTGTTGGCGTCGGATCCCGTTGTGGCTCGCCTGCGGACCGAGGTCGGCCTATACCTTGCACAGCGCGTCGGTCTCGCCACCGGTGATGACACTGACCCCGCCGTCAGCGAGACGGTGCTGCTGGTTTTCAGCGGCGCCATGTTGCAGGCCGGCATGGGGTACTTCAATTACGACGGCGTCGTGCGGCGTGTCGTTCGGACGGTAGAGATGCTGACCGCCGAGAGCGCACGCAGACCACCACCAGTGGCAACCGACTGAGCCCGCGAAGAAGGGCGGGTGGGCCGACGCCAACGCCGCGACCCACCCGCCCTTAACGCAAGTTTTCGCTCAGCCGGTGAAGGCCGGCTTGGCCGGAGCAGGCTCGGGCGCAGGGGCAGGGGCAGGAGCAGGGGCAGGTGGAGCGACGGTGACCGTACCGGTCAGGACCATCCCTGTGTTCACCGTGGGCGTGCCGGTGGCAATCTCCATGAACTCGACGTCGCACGGATCCTCACCTTGGACATTGAGGTACCCCGACGCGAACGGGAACGGGAAGCCACTTGCGGACAACGTCAGTCCGTAACCCCCCGAGATGGGAACCAGTGTGGCCGTGAACGGAATGGTTCCGCTGGACGCACACACCGTGCCGGCGGGCTGTGCCACGGACACACCGGAGACGACAGGTCCAACGGCTTCAACGAAGGCGATCGCGCCACCGGTCACCTCAGTGGACGACCCGGGGAGGACTGTTCCGCTGAAGGAGACACCGCCAACCTCGACGGTTCCATTCCCACCGATGAGTTGCGGGAACGACAGCGTCACCGGATTACTCTCCAGCTGAACCGACAAAGCTCCCGTGGTGGGGTCCCATGTGCCGACGAGCTTGGCACCGGTCACACTTTGCGCCGGCCAGTTCATCGTGTACCCGTTGACGGTGAGTGCGCCGCTGTCGAGAGGGATGGTGATCGCAGGCGGGGTGGACTCAACCGCACCCTGCGCACCGGAGGAAACTGGCATGGCGGCAAGAAGGGCCACCGCTGCGCCAACGGCGACCACAAAGCGCCGGGTCGACTTCCAGGTAGGACCGTTCATTAGAGACTCCTTCAGGCCGAGCCAACGACTCGCTTGGGTATGGACAACAAGCGTGAATCTATCAACGACCACGGCGGGGCGCCCGAATCCGGTAGGCGCCGGCGCAGCCGGGGGTACGATCTGGCTCCACGAGGTCCGTGACGCTCATCTCCGGGGGTACCGATGCCACGACTGACCCACCCACTCCACCTTCACGGCCGATCCTGC
>JALRFT010000027.1 GCA_023261915.1 Acidimicrobiales bacterium
GCAAGAAAACATCGCCGAAATGATGATGGTGGAAAACGCGCAGCCCGGTTGGCGCTTCGCCAGGCGCTGAAGCGAACCGACGACTGCTGGAGGTGCAGCAGCCAGTCCGGCGTGAGCTCCACGCCATAGGTCTGCCGCAGCCGGGCGAGAGGCGGCGCATTGAACGTCCACATGCCCTCGTCTGCCTGCAGCGGAAGGATCGCCACGAGGTACCCACATGGGCCTTTGTGGACGTCGGTTGGGGGTCGGGAGGCTCCCGACGCACGGAAGGAAGACCTTAGTACCGGGCCTGCAGGGCGTCCAACTCGCTCCCGGGCCCCCGCCCTATGCTCCGGCCCATGGTTCAGGGGCCCCGCAGCGATTCCACCGGGCAAACCCGGTGGATCGAGGGAACCGGGCGGATCGAGGCCTTCAGCGACGGGGTCTACGCCATTGCCATCACCCTGCTGGTGCTGAACCTCGGCATCCCAACAGGACTCGCCGACGGGCAGGTGTGGGGGGCGATCGCCGACGAGGGCGCAAAGTTCCTAGGCGCCGGCATCAGTTTCGTGGTCATCGGGATGTACTGGTGGGCCCACCACCGGATCTTCGAGGGCCTGCATCGCACCTCAACCGCGCTGGTGTGGCTCAACCTTGCCCATCTCGCCACGATCGTCTTCCTCCCGTTCCCCACCGTGGTCTTCGCCGAGTACAGCGACACCTTTGCCGGGGTGACGCTCTACGCCCTCACGGTGGCAGCGGCGAGTTTCACCACGGCAATGCTGGCGTGGGTGGCGTGGCACTCGGACCTCACCGACCCGGACCGCAACATCCCCAATCTGCGGGGAGCATTCATCGGCCTCAGTGCCACGGGAACCGTTTTCGTGGTGTCGATTGGGGTGGCCGCCGTGAACCCCAGCATCGCCCCCTACCTCTGGCCGCTCGCAGCTGTTGCTGACCGACCGCTGGATTGGATCGCCGCCCGCAGGGCCTCGTGAGATGGCGGTCTGGATCGCCCCCAGGGACGCCGCCGGGCAATGTCCTAGCCGGTGAAGGCCGGTCGGGCCGGCACCGGCTCGACGGGCACCGTGGTACTCGGGGTGGACGTCGTCGTGGTCGGTCGCCCACACGAACCGTCGAGTTGGTCCTCCACTTCATCACCGGTGACGTCGTCGTTTGCGGAACCGACGAGCCGTCCGGTGGACGTTCCCGGCAGACGGATCATCGCCGTGGCGGGCGATGTTGGGTTCACCGGAACCGGCGCAAACGTCAGTTCGCCAGTCTCCCCCGACGGACCACCAGAAAGGATGTAACTGCCAGCAAGCGGACCGATCTGATTGGCGGCCCGGTAGGTGTAGGTAACCACCCACTCCCCCGTTGACGAATCACAATCGATGTCAGAGGAAAGCTCAGCTGGGACCCCGGCGAACGCCGGTGTGGCGGCCACTGCGCCGGAGATCGCCAGAGATGCAACGACTGCGAGAAGGGATCGGAACGTACGCATCTCGATCTCCGTCAGGGATCAGAAAGGTATTCAGGCCTGCTGGAGCTTGATCTCCACGTCGACGCCTGCCGGCAGGTCGAGGCGCTGAAGAGAGTCGACCGTCTTGGGCGACGGCTCGAGGATGTCGATCAACCGCTTGTGGATCCGCATCTCGAAGTGCTCGCGGGAGTCCTTGTCCTTGTGCGGCGAGCGCACCACCGTGTAGCGGTGCTTCTCGGTGGGAAGGGGGACCGGACCACGAATCGTGGCGTTGGTGCGCACCACCGTCTCGACGATCTTCTTGGTCGACTGATCGATCAGTTCATGGTCATAGGCCTTGAGCCTGATCCGGATTTTCTGCTTGTCTGCCATGCTCGTCGCTTCCTGGTGCAGCTCAGGCCTCGGTGGCCTTCGCCTGTGGATACCACTCGGTTGTCAAGGAACCTGTCGTCCCGGCACCGATAAACCGGTGCCGGGGGACGACGTCAGTTGATGATTTTGGTGACGCGGCCGGCACCCACCGTGCGACCACCCTCACGAATAGCGAAACGCAAACCCTCGTCCATAGCGATCGGAGCGATCAACTCCACCCGCATCGACGTGTTA
>JALRFT010000056.1 GCA_023261915.1 Acidimicrobiales bacterium
CTTACCTGGGGTGTGCACACCGCTCCCACTGTCGACCCTCTCCGGACTACACGTCGCCGCCGGTGCACCCCACCACGCCGAGACGGCGTCGAGTGGACGAGATGTCGAGGGCGTCGATCTGGCGGAGGTGTCGTGAGCGCCATGATCCGCTTTGAGAAGGTGTCGGTCACCTTCGACGGGGCCGTGGCCCCGGTGTTCGCCAACGTCAACCTCGAGGTCCCCGAGGGGGAACTGTGCCTCGTGGTTGGGCCGAGTGGGTCAGGCAAGTCGACCTTGCTCCGTTGCGTCAACGGTCTCGTGCCCCGGTTCTCTGGCGGACGCCTAGACGGGGTGGTCAGCGTGGCCGGTCGGCGCACGGTCGACGAACCGTCGCGTCAACTCGCCGATGTCGTCGGCTATGTCGGACAGGATCCGGGGGCAGGATTCGTCACCGACACGGTGGAGGACGAGCTCGCCTACGTGATGGAGAACCTTGGCGTGGCCCCTCAGGTGATGCGCCGGCGCGTGGAGGACGTCCTTGACCTTCTGTCGTTGCACGAGGTTCGCCGTCGGGCGCTATCGACCCTCTCCGGTGGCCAGCAACAGCGGGTTGCCATCGGGGCGGTGCTGTCCGCATCACCTCGGGTCCTCGTGCTCGACGAGCCGACCTCGGCGCTCGACCCGGCGGCCGCTGAGGATGTCCTGTCGGCGCTGGCCCGACTTGTCCACGACGTCGGGGTCACCGTCCTGATGGCCGAGCACCGACTGGAGCGGGTGGTGCAGTTCGCTGATTCGGTCGTTGTGGTGCCGGGTGCGGGGGGACCGGTCCGCAGCGGTCGGCCGGCTGAGGTGCTGCGCGACGCCCCCGTTGCTCCACCCGTGGTTGAGCTCGGTCGTCTCGAAGGCTGGGACCCACTTCCACTGTCGGTGCGGGCCGCTCGTCGTGAGGCCGTGACCTTGCGGGAACGTCTCGCACCGTTCGTGGCGGGTATCGAGTCGGTTCCCCTCGGTGACGGCGAAGTGGTGGCTGAGGCCGATCGACTGGTCGCCGGATATGGGCCGCTCGCCGTGCTCGACGGCGTCGATCTCACGTTGCGCCGGGGCGAAGTGGTGGCCGTCATGGGACGCAACGGGGCTGGCAAGTCGACCCTGTTGAGCCACCTTGCCGGCCTGCGCGCGCCGCTGCGGGGCAGGGTCTCCGTGCAGGGTGAGGACCCGCATCGGTTGCCTCCACCGGAGGCGCGTTGTCGGGTTGGGTTCGTGCCCCAGGACCCGTCGCTACTCCTCTATCACCACACGGTCACCGACGAGTGTGCGGCGGCCGACGCCGAGACGGCCCGTGAACCGGGGACCACCCTGCGGTTGCTCGCCCGACTGGTGGGAGGGGTTGATCCGCTACTGCACCCCCGCGACCTGTCTGAAGGTCAGCGGCTGGCACTCGCCCTGGCAGTGGTGCTCGTCGCCGAACCGGGTCTGGTGCTGTTGGACGAACCCACCCGGGGTCTCGATTACGGCGCCAAGGAAGCGTTGGGTGGCGTGTTGCGTCGTCTGGCCGGCGAGGGGCGGGCGGTCGTGTTGGCAACGCACGACGTGGAAGTGGTGGCGTCCGTGGCCGATCGCGCCGTGGTCCTCGCTGATGGCGAGATTGTCGCCGACGGCCCGGCCCGTGACGTGGTGACGCACTCTCCTGTGTTCGCTCCCCAGGTGGCCAAGATCCTCGCCCCCCAACCGTGGCTGACCGTCGACGAGGTGACGGCGGCACTCGTGGCCGAGGAGGTGACCCCGTGATTCCGCTCCGCTTGCGGTCGTCGTTGTTGTTGGCGTTGGTGTCCGCTCTCGGAGTGTTCGCCTTCGTGTGGCCGCTCGTCGTGTCCCCCGGCGGGGCTGGCGACGTCGAGATGGCCCACGCCGCCGACGCGCCATGGATCTTCGTCCTGTTGCTTCCTCTGCTGATGGCTGTCGTGCTGGCCGAGTTGGCCGATGGATCGATCGACGTCAAGGCTGTTGCCATCCTCGGTGTGCTCGTCGCTATCGGAGCGGCGCTGCGCCTGCCAGCGACGGGGGTGGCGGGGTTTGAGCTCGTGTTCTTCCTGCTCATTCCTGCCGGTCGGGTGTTCGGGCGCGGTTTCGGGTTCGTGCTCGGGGCTCTGACGCTGTTCGCCTCGGCGCTCGTGACAGGCGGAGTTGGTCCGTGGATGCCGTTCCAGATGTTCGCTGCGGCGTGGGTCGGTTTCTTTGCCGGCTGTCTTCCTCCGGCGCAGGGCCGTCGGGAGATTGGGCTCCTCGCCGCCTACGGAGCGGTGGCGGGACTCGCCTACGGGTTGGCCATGAACCTGTGGTTCTGGCCGTTCGGGGCGCCGACCGGCAGCGGTCTCGCCTACCTGCCCGGTGCCGGCGTGGGCGAGAACCTCGGCCGCTTCTGGGTGTTCCACCTCGCCACGTCCTTCGGCTGGGACCTGCCGCGGGCGGCGACGAACGTGGTGCTGATCGTCGTCTTCGGTCCGGCCGTGCTCGCCGCGTTGCGCCGGGTGTCGCGTCGGGCGGCGTTCGGGGTGCCAGCCACGTTCAGCTCTGACGAGGTTGCGGCACCGTCGTCACCCTGAGGGCACGCCACCACTCAGCGCCGTTGGTGTTCCCAGGTGGCGATGGCCTCACCCATGGGGGTTGAGGGCGGGGCGCCGACGAACGGCCAGATCTCCTCGGCGAGTCCCCGCCAGTCACCTCGGGCATGCAGGTCACCGAACAGGGCGTATAGCCCGAGGTTGATGCGTTGGATGACGACGAAACTGGCCGGCAGGTTCACCCGCCGCATGATGGGTCCGTAGGGGCCACGCTGGTCGAAGAACCGTCGCACGGATTCGGATGCGTACTCCGGGGTGATGGTCATCTCACCCGATTCCCGCACCAGTTCGTAGAAGTGGCTGAAGTACTCGACCACCTCGTCGTTGGTGAACGGCTCACCCGCCGGCAGCAACCCGACGTCTTCGATGATGGAGCGGAACACGGCGGGGTCGGGTTCAATGACCATCGCCTTGATCATCTCTTCGAAGGGCATGAGTTCGGCCTCGGTGAAGTGCTTCACGAGTCCGAAGTCGAGGAACGTGATCTGACCGCCGGGTCGGAACAGGTAGTTCCCGGGGTGGGGATCACCGTTGAACATGCGGAGTTGGTAGAGCGACCCGAAGGCGAACCGGTACAGCGTCTCCGCTGCCAGGTCCCGTTCGGATTGTGACCAGGTGGCCGCCACCTCGGCGAAGCCGACGCCGTCGGCGAGATCGGTGGTGAGTACCCGGGCGGTGGACAGGTCACTGTGCACCTGGGGCACATGAATGAAGGGATGTCCGGCGTACTCCTCAGCGAAGCGGATCTGGTTGGCTGCTTCGTTGGCGTAGTCGAGTTCCTCTGTGAGTCGTTCACGCAACTCGGCCACCACCGGTCCCGGCTCGAAGCCAGGGAACAGTTGGCCGAGACCGCCGAAGAGCAGGCCAATGTTGGCGAGATCCGATGCCATGGCTTCAGCCACCCCCGGGTATTGCACCTTGACGGCCACGGCGGCCCCGTCACGGGTCATGGCCCGATGGACCTGGC
>JALRFT010000089.1 GCA_023261915.1 Acidimicrobiales bacterium
CGTCCTTCGGCATCGCGGTACACGAGCGTGATGGCGTCTCCGGCCTGCTCCACGGCCACCACCTCGACCGGGCCGGACGCGGTAACTCCCGCCAGCCGCACCCCAGGCTTCACTCCCTCCAGCAACACCGCAGGGACCCTATCCCAACAACCACGCGGCTGCAGGCGGGAGAAGCCCGAAGAAGGTGATTTAACCCGTGCTGGCTGGTGAAGCAGGCGACTGAGACTGGAACCGGTCACACGGGGCAGTACCGGCCGAACGTGACACTGGGGGCTCGCCCCGGGACCCAAGCGGGCCGAGGATCCCCCGGAAATCAGCCGATGGGCCCGCTCACTTAGGATTAGCGGAGCTTTCCGCGGAACATTCCGCGGAAGTCCCGCCCGAGTAGCTCAGTGGCTAGAGCAGCTGTCTTGTAAACAGCAGGTCGTGGGTTCGATCCCCACCTCGGGCTCTGTTGCTGTGCACCCAAGAACGACGAGAGCACCACCGATAGTCGCTCTTCACTTCCGACAATCTGGCCACGGAAGCCGATGCGCTCACGCCCTACCAAACGGGAACCGACGGGGCAGGGTCAACCGGGCGCCAATGCCGGACTCAGAGAATCGTCCTCGGGTGTGCGGGACGACAGCACCCGACTGGCGATGAGCGTGACCACCGCCGCCGTCAGAACGAGGGCGACACCCACCACATTGTCGACGAGTCGCTGGTCACCGAAGTCGCTCGCCTCTGCCGTTGTGAAGGCATTCAACATCGCAGCCGCCGGCGTGATCAGGGCGAAGTAGATCCACTGGCGTGGGCTGAATTTGGCCGTCACCGCCAGAACGCCGAGCACGAGACCCACGGCGTAGATCGACACTGGCATGGGGACGCCGAGGACAAGGGTGTAGGAGGCTGGCCCCACCACCCTGATGACCGCCGCCAGAACCAGGACCCCTCCAAGCGTCCCGACCAGACGATGGACCGCAAGCTTCCAATTGAAGTTGTTGCCGACTTGGGTGAGTACGAGGATCGTGGCGATGAGTGACGAGCCACCCACCACCTTCGGGTTGTCCAAGAAGTAGTAGGTCGCCGCAGCAGCCAGGACGGTGATCGAGATCGTGTAGGGAATGACCTCCGACCGCGAGTGCGGTTCGGGCGCCGGGAGCGTGACGCGGCGCACGGCGAACGCCATCACGACGACCGCCACAATGCCGCCAATGAAGAAGAATGCCGCCACCCACGCCAGGTAACTCGAGTCCATTCGCTGTTGGATCAGGGCACCGGCCAACCTCGACGTCCCCGGGATCGTCGTCGTGCCCGCCTCCGCCTTGGCGACCGCGTCGGTGATCGTGAGGCCCGACGTCGTCATCTCCGTCTGCACCGCATCCTCAAATCCGCTTGGAATCCACGGCGTTGGCGTCAGCATCGGCCACGTCATGAGGATCGGCACGAGCATGGTGGCACGGTGCAGCCCAACCATGGCGAGACGTCCGACGACGAGTGTCATCAGCACCATGAGGGCGGCGCCGGTGACGGGTGAGAGGCCTGCCACGATCGCTAGGGGCGCCACGAGTGAAGCGACCACCGCCACCCGGATGCCGATTCCGACACCTCCAGCGGCAACGGCAAGGATGCCGATCAGCGCTCCAATCGACGCGTAGGTGGCGGCAGGCTGGCGGGTGATGACGAACAACACCACCGATGGGGCGAGCATGAGCCCCACGAGTACGAGGGCGATGAGCGAGCGACGAACCAGCACCGCCCCGAGTGGGCGCTGTGGGGAGGTGGTCGGCTCGTGGTTCATCATTCGCACTCCGCTGTCAGCGACGCCTCGGGTGTTGTTCAGGGAAGCGGCAGGGTGTTCTGGCGGTTGAGAAACGCTGCCATCTGGGCGCGGGTCACGACGTAACCCGGTTCGTACGGGTTGTTCGCCGTGACGCCGGTGGCTTTCAACCAGCACGCCCCCTGACGGGCGTAGACGGGGATCAACGCGGCGTCGCTGAAACCGCACGAAGTCGACGCCGGAGGTGACCCCGCGGCTCGCCACAGGAACGCCGCCATCTGGGCGCGGGTCACGACG
>JALRFT010000107.1 GCA_023261915.1 Acidimicrobiales bacterium
GTCCTTGACGTTGCGGAGCATGAGCACGCCGACGGGGCCGTAGTCGTAGGTGGAGCGGAACCCGCCATAGATCTCGGCGGAGGGGAACACGAACCCGCGTCGTTTGCACAGGTTCACCACCTTGTCCATGAGGTCCTCGACGTCGGGCATGGGAACCACCCTAACCAACCGCCCCCCGACGCCGATCCACGGGTTACCGCCCGCAGTGATCAGTTGCCTTCGAGCACCGAGGGCGACCGCAGTCGTCGTTCAAGGTGATGTTCCATGGCGGTGGTGGCGAGGCGATCCACTTCGTTGGTCACCGGCGACGCCGGGATCGACAGTGCCGCCCCCAGGTTGCCCCCGAGAATCTGGGCGAGGACCGCGGCGGCATCGGCGGACACCGGGACCCCCTGGCGGTGAGGGCCGCACAGCAGACCTCCCCGATCAGGGTCGAAGGCCACGAGCGGACCATCGCTCCCACAGACCACGCAGACATCCACGGTGGGACCGAACCCGGTCTGGGCGAGGGCCTTGAGGAAGAAACCGGCGACCACGAGCGGCGGGTTGTCCTCGGCGAGGACTCGCAGGGCCCCGGTGAGCATGCGGAACAGTTGCGGGTCGGGTTCACCCTCCTGGGCGAGTTGGTCCACGACTTCAAGCATCGACACGCCCCGGGCCAGTCGGTCGAGGTCCTCACGCACGTTGCGGTAGTTCTCGACCGTCTCGGCCTGGGTGATGGTGTCAAGACTGCGACCCTCATGGAGTTGCAGGGCAACCTGCGTGGGCGGTTCGAGCCGCGCCCCGAACTTCGACCGGGTGCGCCGCACGCCTTTGGCCACCGCCCGGACCTTGCCGTGGTGTTCGGTGAACAGGACCACGATGCGATCGGCCTCACCGAGCTTCCACGTCCGCAACACCACTCCCGTGTCGCGGTACTGCTTCACCTCGTCGGTCCCTCGTCCCGTTCGGCCAGACCGCCGTAGCGTCGTTCGCGTAGCTGGTACTCCCGAATGGCGTCGAACAGGTTGTCCTTGCGGAAGTCGGGCCACAGCACGTCAGTGAAAACGAGTTCGCTGTAGGCGAGTTCCCACAAGAGGAAGTTCGAGATGCGGTACTCCCCCGAGGTTCGAACCACGAGGTCTGGTTCGGGCATGTCGGGGTCGTAGAGGTGACGGGCGATCATGCGCTCGGTCACCTTCTGAGGCGAGACACCCGATTCCATGATGCGCTTCACGGCGTCCACGATCTCGGCCCGGCCGCCGTAGTTGAAGGCAATGGTGAAGGTCATCCCGGTGTTGTTACGGGTCATCTCCACTGTCTCGTCCATGAGACGGATCAGGCGTCGAGGCACCCGCCAGTCCCGGCGCCCGAGCACCCGGATGCGCACGTTGCGCTCATTGAGTTCGTCCCGATGCCCGAGGAGAATCTTTTCGTTGAACCCCATGAGGAATCGGACCTCATCGGCGGGCCGCCGCCAGTTCTCGGTGGAAAAGGCGTACACGGTGAACCATCCGAGACCTACATCAATGGCCC
>JALRFT010000114.1 GCA_023261915.1 Acidimicrobiales bacterium
ACCTGTCTCGTCGCTCCCGCCGTCCTCCGAGCGGACCTCGCCCTCGGGCGTCGCCGCTTCGGGAGTACTCGTCTCGTCACTGCCGAAGATGGGCAGTGATACCGGCAGTGATCCGGTGATGGCGGCGGCGGTCAGTGCCGATCCGGCGAGTACGGCTGCGACGACGGCACCGCCGGCGACGATGCGGGCGCGGCCCATCGCCCGTGGAGTCTTCGCTTCGTCACCTGTTGCAGCCGTGGCGGCGTTGTCCATGTAGGTCGTGCCGCGCTGGGTGAGGTAGTGGGCGGCGCGCTGGAGCTTGTCGTCAGTGGGGTCGGTGGTCATGTTGCCGTCTCCTGGATCTGGTTGAGGGGCTCGGGATGGTTGAGGGGCCGATCAATGGTTTCGCTGGGTTGAGCCGCCCGAACGCGGTTCATTCCCCGGTGGATGTGGTTGTTGACTGCGGAGCGGGTCATGCCGAGAAGTTCGGCGACGTCGTCGTAAGCCCAGCCGAATCCGTGGGTGAGGAGCACGCAGGATCGTTGGTCGGGGGTCAGCGTGGCGAGGAGTTGCATCGTGTCGTGGAGTTCGGGGTCGTCGTGGGCGATGTCAGGGAAGTGCTCGGGAAAATCGGTCCGCCGCAGCCAGCGGGTGTAGCGCCGCGCCTTTGACTGTGAGACCCGGTAGAGGTAGCCGAGCGGGTTGGACATTGCGAGGAGTCGTTCGTGGTGCTTCCAGGCGTACTCCTCAACTTCACTGCACACGTCGCTGCCGACCTCGACCCCCCATCGTGACCACAGCACAGGTCGGAGTCGCAGGCGGATGAGTTCCACCAACTCCTCGAACGACGGGGTTTCGCTGCCGGTGGCCGTCGTGTCCATCGCTCCTCTAAACCCCTCCCGGGGGTGAAATGTTTCAGTTCCCGGTGTTTGCACCCACCGACGCGGTGTCATCGCGGTGGAATGGGGCGGTTCGGCCGTTGGTGGCGTCGAAACCCAGCCATGGAGGGGCCTCTGCCTGTTTGACAGAGGTTATACCTCTGCTTAGTTTGGGACTCATGTTGGCGGCCGACCTCCCCGAAGGACGTCTTGGGACACTCGGGATCGAACTGCCCGAACCGCTTCCCCCCTTCGGGCAGTACGTCCCCGCAATTGTTCACGGGACCCAACTCTGGGTTGGCGGACACTTCGGTACGCACCCCGACGGATCACTGATGGTGGGCCGCTGCGGTGAGGACGTCTCAGTCGAGTTGGCCCGGTTGGCAGCGCGTTCAGCAGCATTGAATCTGCTGTCCACCGTCCGCAGCGCCCTCGGGAGTCTCGATGAGGTCCGCCAAGTCACCCAGATCTTCGGGGTCGTCAATGCCACTCCCGAGTTCAGCGATCACACCTCGGTCATCGACGCGGCATCGGACCTGCTCGTCGAAGTTTTCGGTGACGCCGGTCGCCATACGCGCTTGGCGGTCGGTGTGGCGTCCCTTCCAGCAAATTTGGTCCTCGAAATTCAAGCCCACTGCATCATCTGCCCCCAGGGTGACCGACCGACATGACGCTGACCCCACCCGCTGCTCCATTCCAGTTCGGCTCCCGGATCTCGATCGATCTGACCTGGACGTTGCGTTACCGGTTGGTCCGACCCACCGAGCGACTGGTTTCCCCCAGCGATCTCCACGACTGGGCCACAGCCGCCGGTCTTCCGGTGGAACAGCGGCCCTCGCCGGCCGATCTCAGCGAGGTACGACTTCTGCGCGAGGCCATCTATCGAGCGGCGCAGTCGGTTATCAGCGACAGGCGGATCACCGAAGAGGACCAGGTGATCATCAATCGGTGGGCGGCTGAGCCGACCCCAGTCCCCCAGTTGGCGCCTGACGGGACGGTGGCAACGGTGGGAACGCGCACGACGTTCACCCCCGTAGTGGCCCTTGTGGCCCGAGATGCCGTCGACGTCCTGACACGAGCTGACGGTCGTCTCCGCTGTTGCGCCGACGAGCAGTGCAGCCTGCTGTTCTACGACGGATCCCGACCCGGGCAGCGACGCTGGTGTGACACGCAGCGATGCGGAAACCGGGCCAACACCAAGGCCTATCGGCAGCGGAAGGGCTGATCATGACGGGTGAAGAAACCGGCGGTGCGCCAGATCGATACGGGCCGCTCCCTGATCCAGATCGGGTGGGTGGACCGGGATGGGTGAGAGCGACGGGGGGATGTCTGTCAGGGTCGCAACGCCGATCGATGACCATGCAGTCCCTCGCCACCCAGCGTGACCTCATCGCCCAACGAATCCGTCGTCGGCGACCGAGCACCGTTGACCTTTCCTCGGTTCTCGGCGTACCCGACAGTCGGCTGGTGCAGGAAGCGGTGGAAGCAGCTCGGTGCCAACCTGAGGCAGTTCTCGGTCACGCCTATCGCACCGCGGTGTTCGCCCGCGCCCTTGCCCTAGTTGACGGCGTGGACCTCGATCACGAACTCCTCGCCGTCTGCGGGTTGCTCCACGACGTCGGCCTCCTCACCGCCGTGGCGGGGGAGGATTTCACTCTCCGGAGTGCCGCTGTGGCCAGAGAGGTCGCCAGCCGGGTTGGTTGCGGTGACGCTTCGGACCACCTTGAGGACGCCATCGTCGTGCACACCACCGTCGGTGTCGATGTCGAACGTGATGGTTTACTGGGTTGCTATACGCAGTTCGGGGCCATGGTTGATCTGGTCGGGTTGCGCGAACGCCAACTGCCCCACGACCTGGTGGTCAGTGCGGTGGCGGCCCACCCCAGAATGACCCTCACCACCGACATCGTGCGGGCGATCCGGGCCGAAGCTCGAGCGGTTCCCAAGGGCCGTTTCGATTTCCTTCGACGTGTCGGGTTCGGGCCCGCCGTGCGGATGGCGGCCGTACCGTCACGGCCCTGATCTGGCGACCGTCAGATGAGGTCAGCGCTTTGAGCACGTCCTGCCCTGGGCGCTGAGAGTCACGGCGCCCTAGTGGGCGCGCAGACCAGCCTGAAACAGTCCGTCTCGCACAAGCGCAGCAATGGCGTCGGACGGCTGGTCGAGCCGTTCGACCGTCACACCGATGATCTCGGCCGTGCACGTGAAGTCGTGGGGGTAGGAACCCACTGGTGAGCCGGTATCGGTACCGACGTCAAACGTCTCACCACTCATGGAATACACGAGCGGCACCGTTCGCTCGATGCGGCTGTTGGCCACGGGCGCACCGTCGGTCAGCAGTGTTGCTTCACCGCCCGCTCCGAATCCGCCGTCGTAGGCGAATACGACCTGGATGAGGTGCCGGCCGGGAGGCACGGGCGTGTCTGCTTGGATGGTCGTGTGTTCGTGGCCATACCAGTTGTAGACGTAGGTGGGCACGCCCCCATCATCGAGGTAGAGCGACCAGCCCGCCATGTTCCCGCCCTGGCAGACAATGACACCGGTCGCTCCGGTCTCGGGGACTTCGATCTCTGCTGAGATGGCGAACGAACAGTTCTTGATGTTCAACACGGACGCCTCGGGCATGCGCACGTGTGCCGTCGTGTACGTCATCGAGGTGATGCCGTCGAGAACGTGGGGAACGGCAAAGTCACCGTTGCGGGGTGAGCCCGGGTCCCGCAACGGGTAGACACCGAACCGGGCAGCCTCACGTTCGAACAGCGTCTGTAGTTCGGCCAACT
This sequence comes from Acidimicrobiales bacterium, assembly GCA_023261915.1. Classification (GTDB taxonomy): domain Bacteria; phylum Actinomycetota; class Acidimicrobiia; order Acidimicrobiales; family Acidimicrobilacustridaceae; genus M30B73. Next base: position 3,638 of record JALRFT010000114.1, read on the forward strand.
TGTCAGGGAACTGCTCGGCGAGGTCTACCGACTGGGAGAAGTCGTTGGTCACGTCGTACAACTCCCAACGCTCCTGCGGTCCGTCGAACTCGAACCCGGCGAGTCGGATCCATGGCAGTCGGCCATGGAAGCAGGCGGCCACCCAGCCGTCGTGATAGATGGCACGGTTGCCGAGGATCTCGAAGTACTGGGTGCGGTGGCCACTTTCGGCGTTGACATCATCGAAGGTCGGAACCATGGACGAGCCATGCAGATCCATCTGCTCGATGCCGTTGACGTGGGTCGGGGGCTCGATGCCACACACCTCGTAGATCGTTGGGGCGATGTCGATGAGATGGTGGAACTGTTGACGCAGACCGCCGGCATCGTTGATGCGTGCCGGCCATGAGATGGCGATGCCGTTGCGGGTGCCGCCGAAATGGGACGCAACCTGCTTCATCCATTGGAATGGCGAGTCGAGCGCCCACGCCCACCCCACATTGAAGTGGTTCTCACACGCTGCCGTGCCGAAATCCTCCATGTGCTCGAGTAGCCACTCGGGATCTTCGGGCAGCCCGTTCTGGAAACTCGGGGCGCTCCAGGCGCCGTGGATCGTGCCCTCCGCTGAAGCGCCGTTGTCACCGGTGATGTAGATGACCAGGGTGTTGTCGAGTGCCCCGAGGTCATCGATGGCGTTGATGATCCGGTGGATCTGGGCGTCGGTGTGGGCGAGGAACCCGGCGAAGACCTCCATGAGCCGACGGGCCACCGGCTTGAATCGGTCCGGGTAGTCGTCCCATGACGGAATCTCTTCCGGCCGAGGAGTGAGTGCGGTGTCAGCCGGGATGACTCCGAGTTCCAACTGCCGTTCGAAAATGTGTTGCCGCAGGGCATCCCAACCGTCATCGAACGCTCCGGCGAACCGGTCGCTCCACTCCCGGCCCACGTGGTGGGGGGCGTGGACGGCGGGTGTCGAGAAGTAGCAGAAGAACGGTCGATCGGGTGTCGACGCCCGCTGACGCTGTAACCAGGTGATGGTCTGGTCGGCGAGATCCTCGGTGAGGTGGTAATCGTCACGACCAAGGTGGGGGGAGATGGGTGTCGTCTGGTCGTAGACCGGTGGCTCATATTGCGACGCCTCGGCGCCGAGGATGCCGTAGAACCGATCGAAACCCATGCCGGTGGGCCAACGGTCGAACGGACCTGATGGACTCTGTTCCCATGATGGGGTGAGATGCCACTTCCCGAAACACGCCGTGCTGTAACCCGACAGGCGAAGCACCTGCGCCACCGTGGCGGCCTCGGGTGGGATGGCACTGTCATATCCGGGGAACGAGTTGGCGATCTCGGTGATGCCCCCCATGTGGACCGAGTGGTGGTTGCGGCCCGTGAGCAG
>JALRFT010000130.1 GCA_023261915.1 Acidimicrobiales bacterium
CGAGTTGGGTCCCCTGATCGTGCGCCCGGCCCACCCGGATCCCCTCGGCGGCGGCGACGGCAAGTTCCACCACCCGGTCCTGCAGGTGCCGGGGCACCAGCATCCGGGTCAGCGCCGTGCACGTCTGCCCCGAGTTCAGAAAGCAACCACCCACGACGCCGGGTGGTATACACCGTTCGAGATCGGCATCGTCGAGAATGATGTTGGCTGACTTCCCCCCGAGTTCGAGCGCCACGCGCTTCACGGTGGCGGCCGCCACGGCCGCCACTCGCTTGCCGGCCTGGGTCGACCCGGTGAACGACACCATGTCGACATCGGGGTGGGCGGCGATGGCTTCACCGACCACGGGACCCGTCCCGCCGACGAGGTTGAACACCCCCGCCGGCAGCCCGGCAGCGGCTACCGCGTCGGCGAGCACCCACGCGCTGAGCGGGGCCACCTCCGAGGGCTTCAACACGACCGTGCACCCCGCCGCCAACGCCGGAGCCACCTTGCAGATCACCTGGTGCAGCGGGTAGTTCCACGGCGTGATGGCCCCCACCACACCCACCGGTTCACGCACCACCAGAGTGTTGTTTACCGTCGTTTCCCACTCGACCTGCCGGGCGAGATCAGCCTGGGCGCGCACGTTGCCGAGAGGCATCCCCGCTTGGATGATGCGGGCGAGTTTGGCCGGCATGCCGAGTTCGGTGGCAATGAGTTCGCCGAGCTCATCGGCGCGGGCGTCGAGGGCGTCGGCGAGGGCGATGAGGGCGTCGAGCCGCTCGTCGAGCGGGGTCAGACCCCAGCCGTCACCGGTGCCCGTCCCGTCGAAGGCCGCCCGGGCCGCGGCCACCGCAGCGTCCACATCAGCAGCGGAGCCTGCCGGAATCGACCCGCAGACCTGCTCGGTCGACGGATCGATGACCTCGATCGACCCGGCGGGTTCGGCAGGGTTGACCCACTGGCCCCCGATGAAGAACTGCTGACGTGCAATCACTGTGCGCCCCTCTCGTCGTCACCCACTGGCAACCCTGGGAGCACCCTACCTACCTCACGGCACGGCGGGTGCGGGGCCGGGCAGGTTCAGCGTCCGAGGCCGAGGTTGGCGTGGATGGCGGCGGTGGCGGCCGACCGGTTGAGCGAATAGATGTGCAGACCGGGGGCGCCGGCGGCGAGGAGGGTAGCGGAGAGCTCCGTGGCCATCTCGATGCCGAGTTGCCGCACGGCATCGGGGTCATCGGCGACGGGTTCGAATCGGGCCCGCAGGTGGGCAGGGAACTCGGCGCCTGACATGGCCGCCATCCGGTCCACTGCGCCGAGGTTCGTCACCGGCATGATCCCGGGGATGATGGGCTTGTCGACCCCGAGGGCGGCGAGGTCGTCGACCATGGACAGGTAGTGCTCCACCTCGAAGAAGAACTGGGTGATGGCGAAATCGGCGTGGGCGAGTTTGGCGGCGAGGTGCTTGCGGTCACTGGCTCGATCAGTCGATCGGGGATGGAGCTCCGGTTGGGCGGCCACGCCCACGCAGAACCCGCCGACCTCGGCCACGAGCGCCACCAGTTCACTGGCGTAGGTCAACTCCCCGGGGACCTCCGAGCCGTCCACCGGCGGGTCACCTCCGAGCGCCAAGAGGTTCTCGACGCCGGCTTGCCGGTACTCGTCAACGAGTTCCAACAGTTCCTGACGACGGTGGGCAACACAGGTGAGATGGGCCATGGCCGTCAGGCCGGTGCGCTGCTCGATGTCGATGACGAGATCGCGGGTCAGGTCCCGTGTGGTGCCGCCGGCGCCGTAGGTGACGGACACGAACGACGGTGCGATCGCACCAAGTTCGTCGAGTGCCTGGTCAAGTTGCTGACGGCCCTCAGGGGTCTTGGGGGGGAAGACCTCAAAAGAAAAGGTGGGTCCGGCGGCGAGCAGGGCATCAATCCGGGTCATGCGCCGCGACCCACCTCGGCGGCGGCAACCGTGTTGGCGAGCAACATGGCCCGCGTCATCGGTCCCACCCCGCCGATGCGCGGCGACAACCATGAGGCCACCTCGGCCACACCGTCGTCGACGTCGGACACCACCTTGCCTTCCGAGAAACTCACGCCGGCGGCTACCACGACCGCTCCGGGCGCCACCATGTCGGCCGTCACGAGACCCGGGGATCCCGCCGCGGCCACGATGACGTCGGCGGTTCGGGTGAGGGCACCGAGATCAGCAATACCGGTGTGCACCACCGTCACCGCAGCGTTGGCGTCGGGCCGCTTGAGGGTCAACAGGTTGGCGAGGGGACGGCCGATGGTCAGCCCCCGACCAATGACCACCACGTGGCGACCACTGACGGATACCCCGTGCTCGGTGAGGAGGCGGAGGATGCCCGCAGGTGTGCAGGGCAGAACGGTCGGTACCCCCTGGACGAGCCGGCCGAGGTTCACGGGGTGGAGACCGTCGGCATCCTTGGCCGGATCAACGGCCAGCAACGCCGATTCGTAGTCGAGGTGGGCGGGAAACGGGTACTGCATGATGTAGGCGTCGACGGCCGGGTCGTCGTTGAACCGGGCCACGGCACCTGCAACGTCGGCCTGGGTGGCGTCGGCGGGCAGGTGGACGTGGTGGGACGCAATCCCCACGGCCGCACAGTCCTGCTGTTTCATGGCCACGTACCGGCCTGACGGGCCGTCGTCCCCAACGAGCAGGGTGCCGAGTCCCGCCGTGATCCCCTTGGCCGCAAGGGCGGCGACCCGATCGGCGACCTCGGCCCGCACCCGGGCCGCCACCACCTCACCGTCGAGTAGCTGCGCAGTCACACGCCGAGCCTAACGGGGGCCCCGACGACGGGCCGAACCCTTAGTGGCGGAAGTGGCGCTCCCCGGTGAACACCATGGCGAGACCCTCGGCGTTGGCCCGGGCCACCACTTCCTCATCACGTACCGAACCGCCGGGCTGCACCACCAGCGCCGCACCAGCTTCGACGGCACCGTCGAGCCCGTCGGCGAATGGGAAGAAGGCGTCGGAGGCGTACACCCCGCCGCGGGCCCGACCGGCCGCCTTCTCACACGCGATCCGGCCGGCGTCGCGCCGGTTCTGCTGACCCGCACCGATCCCCACGGCCGCCCCGTCGTTGACGAGCACGATGGCATTGGACCCCACCCGGGCCACGACCCGCTGGGCGAGGACCGCATCGGCGAGCTCGGCCGGCGTCGGTTGGCGCTCGGTGACCACCTGCCAACTCGACACGTCAGCGCCGACGACGTCGGGTGTCTGGACCAGGGCGCCCCCGTCGATGAGACGAATCGACAGCCCCGCAGGACCGGGCAGTTGAGCTTCGAGGATCCGCAGGTTCCGTTTGGCGAGCAGCCGCATCAGGGCGTCATCGTCGAATCCGGGGGCGATGAGCACCTCGGTGAAGATGTCGGCGAGTCCGTCGGCCATGGCGGCGGTGACCGGACGGTTCACCGCCACGATGCCACCGAACGCACTCACCGGGTCGCACTCGTGCGCCTTGCGCCACGCCGTGGT
>JALRFT010000137.1 GCA_023261915.1 Acidimicrobiales bacterium
GATGCGCGCCTGCTTGCGGGCCGCCGACTCCTCGATGCGCAACTTGGGCATGCCCGACTCGACGGCCTTGGTCATGCCGCCGAGCTCCTCGACCTCGCAGATCAGGTCCCACGCCGCGTCGACGAGCGACTGCGTCAGCGACTCCACGTAGTACGAGCCGCCGAGCGGATCGACGGTGCTGGTCACACCGCTCTCCTCGGCGAGGATCAACTGGGTGTTGCGGGCGATACGGGAACTGAACTCAGTGGGGAGTCCGAGGGCCTCGTCGAAGGAGTTCGTGTGCAGGCTTTGGGTGCCCCCAAGCACGGCCGCCATAGCCTCGTACGCCGTGCGGACCACGTTGTTGTAGGGATCCTGCTCGGTGAGCGACACCCCGGAGGTCTGACAGTGGGTGCGCAACATCAATGACTGGCTCTTCTTCGGCTCGAACTGGCTCATCACCCGATGCCACAACAGCCGCGCCGCCCGGAGTTTTGCCACCTCGGTGAAGAAATCCATGCCGATGGCAAAGAAGAAACTCAGACGGGGAGCGAAGGCGTCCACATCGAGTCCTCGGGCGAGTGCCGACCGCACGTACTCGAGACCGTCGGCGATAGTGAACGCCAGCTCGAGATCGGCCGTCGCCCCTGCTTCCTGCATGTGGTAGCCGGAGATCGAGATGGAGTTGAACCGGGGCATGTGGGCTGCCGTATGGGCGATGATGTCGGCCACGATCCGCATGGAGGGCTCCGGCGGATAGATGTAGGTGTTGCGGACCATGAACTCCTTGAGGATGTCGTTCTGAATGGTTCCGCTGAGTTGCTCCTGGGAAACGCCCTGCTCTTCGCCGGCGACGATGAACATGGCAAGGGTCGGGATGACGGCCCCGTTCATGGTCATCGATACCGACATCTTCTCGAGAGGGATGCCGTCGAAGAGGACCTTCATGTCCTCCACTGAGTCGATGGCGACACCGGCCTTCCCGACGTCGCCGGTGACCCGAGGATGGTCCGAGTCGTACCCCCGATGGGTGGCAAGGTCGAAGGCCACCGACAGACCCATCTGACCGGCGGCAAGGTTGCGCCGGTAGAAGGCGTTGGATTCCTCGGCCGTGGAGAAGCCGGCGTACTGACGGATCGTCCACGGACGGTTGGCGTACATGGTCGCCCGCACCCCCCGGGTGAACGGAGCCTCGCCGGGGAGTTGATGGGCATCAACGACGCCGGTGGTGTCCTCCGCCGTGTAGACGGGCTTGACCACGAGCCCTTCGGGAGTGGTCGTAATGAGATCCTCAGGCGTCGTGTCGCGGAGCTCAGGCGCAGCGAGGTCTCGCCAGCGGGACCAGTCGTCGCCAGAGTCGGCAGGAGAAGTGCGCTGATCGTCGGTCACACCCCAAGGCTACGACCTCGGGGGTCTGCGCTCACAGCCCGTCTACCTGGGGCACCATTGCCCGGTAGCCTTGCGGTGTGGCAGCAAAGCGCATCGTCATCGTCGGCGGGGGACCGGCAGGAAATCAGTGTGCCACCTACGCCGCCCGCCTCGGGGCCGAGGTCACCCTGGTGGAACGGGACGTCATCGGTGGCGCCGCCCACCTCTGGGACTGCATCCCGTCGAAAGCCATGATCGCCACCGGTGGGACGTTGGGGTTGTTGAATGCCGCCCCGGCTATGGGCCTCACCGCTACATCGGCCGAACTCGACCTCGGCGCGCTCACCGCCCGAATCGCCGGCATTGAGGAGCGGCTCCGTGCCTCGGTCTCCGGACTGCTCGAGAGTCAGGGTGTCCGGATCGTCGAGGGGTCTGGTCGGCTCATCGCGCCCAACCGTGTGGCGGTGACACCGCTTCACGGACCCGATGACGGGTCGGGTGAAGAAATACTCGAGGCCGACGTCATTGTGCTGTCAACAGGCAGCCGGCCGCGCATACCTGAGTGGGCACCCGTGGATGGCCACCGGGTACTCACAACCCGGCATGCCTACCCTCCTCCCGACCTACCCCGACATCTCATTGTGGTCGGGTCGGGGGTGACCGGGGTGGAGTTCGTCCACATGTTTTCGTCGTTCGGGTGTGAGGTCAGCTTGATCGTGAGTCGCCAGCAGGTGCTGCCGGCCAAAGACGCCGAAGTCGCCGCCGCCCTCGAAGAGGACTTCCTCGCTCGGGGAGTGCACCTCTACAAGGGGGCGCGCGCCGTGGGCATCGACGTGGAGGGTGATCTCGTGTCCGTGCAGTGTGACGACGGTCGTCGGGTGACGGGTTCCCATGCCCTGCTCGCCATTGGTTCGATTCCGAATTCCGAGCATCTCGGTCTCGACGCCGCGGGGGTGGATCACGACAACGGCTACGTCGTCGTTGACCACAATTGCCTGTCGAACGTTCCGGGGATCTATGCCGCCGGTGACTTGTCAGGCCGTCTGCCACTCTCGAGTGTGGCGTCGATGCAGGGACGCAAGATCGCCGAACATGCCATGGGACTGCACGTCGGCCCGCATCGGCACATCGACTACGACAAAGCGGCCTCGGCGATTTTCACCGTGCCGGAGATCGCTGACGTTGGTCTCGCCGAGGCCGACGCGTTCGCTGAGGGTCGCAAGATCAGGGTGACCAAGGTCCCCTTCAGTGCCAATGCCAAGGCTCTGATCGACAACGACCCCCGAGGGTTCGTGAAGATCATCTCTGATCCAGCCACCGGTGTGGTGCTCGGCGGCTCGATCGTGGGCCGGAATGCAGCTGAGTTGATCAGTGTCATCGCTCTGGCGGTCACTGCCGGTCTACGGGTCACCGACATCGTTGAGAGCCTGCTCGTGCATCCGGCGCTGGCCGAGGCCCTCGCCGACGCCGCCGAGTGACGAACGCCCCCGACCCGAGCAGCGACCGAACCCCACCACGCATCGCCCGCCGACCATGACCGCTCCCACCCCCCGGGTGCCGACCGAGCCCGAGCACTTTCCGGCCACCGGTCCGA
>JALRFT010000279.1 GCA_023261915.1 Acidimicrobiales bacterium
GGTCCCCCGCCAGTCAAGGCGCACACTCTGGAGCTTGATGGTGATCCCCCGTTCCCGCTCAAGGTCCATCGAGTCGAGGTACTGGGCTCGCATCTCACGGGCGGATACGGCACCACACAGTTCGAGCATCCGGTCCGCGAGCGTGCTCTTTCCGTGATCAATGTGGGCGATGATGCAGAGGTTGCGGAGGTGCTCTATCGGGGTCACGAGTGCTCAGCCGGTTCGGGAGAGGGGCCACTAACGAGCGTAGTGGCAGGGGAAGTGTCCCCCGGGTGCCCGGCACCCCACAGGCAATTTCAGATCGTGCTCTCCCGGCAAATGGTGTCAGGGATGCCCGGTGGGTACACTTTGCGTTCTTGAAGGGCCCCCGCCCGATGATGGCAACGCACGACGAGGAACGACATGGCGAACATCAAGAGCCAGATGAAGCGCAATCGACAGAACGAGCGTCGGCGACTGCGCAACAAGGCCGTCCGTTCCGAACTGCACACCCGCACCAAGGGTGCTGAGGCTGCTGCTGCGAGCGGTGCCGAGGATGCCGAGGAGCGCCTCCGTGCGGCGTTGAAGCGCATCGACAAGGCCGCCGCCAAGGGTGTGATCCACAAGAATCAGGCTGCCCGGCGCAAGTCCCGGCTCACCCGCCGCGTTGCCAGCTCGACCGAGTCCTGAACACGTCAGTCACTCGGGCGCGATCATCGCCCCGCTCTCTTTCCCCTCTCGGCGCCAGATCCGGCCCTCTTGCGTGAGGTTCCCGATCGACTGGCCATCCGTGCCACCAGCACCTCGACCACGAGGCCTGGATCGAGTTTGCTCCCACCCTTGATGTCGAGATCGGCTCTCGCCACCAGCGTGGCGAGGTCCGCAATGCGCTCGCTTCCAAGACGTCGAGATTGGGCGAGTGCCTTGGAGGCCACGAACGGTGCCGCCCCGATAACCCGTGCGGCGTCCTCGCGGCCACTGAGGAGGGCTCCATCGAGCGCTACGAGGTGCCCCACATAGGTCGTGAGCGAAGCCAACACGGCCAGTGGATGGCGTTCACCACCCACCATCATCCGGTGCAGGGTCACGAGCGCACCGGCGACGTCACCGTCGCTGATGGCATCAGTGAGATCCCACGGGGGCACATCACCGGTGATGCCGAGCAGGGGCTCGAGATCGGCCACGCCGACGATCTGACCCTCGCCGAATACCCCCCGCATGGTGGTGAGCACCCCAACAAGAACGTTCGGCTGCTCACCGACATGGTCGATGAGCCGAGCGGTGGCGGCTGCGTCCAACTGGAATGGCTCCCCCGCCAACTGGGCGGAAACCCATTCTGTTCCCTTCTTCCCGCGGGCGGTCTCGATCACCACTCCACCGCAGGCCTTGATGGCGCCAAGGAGCGATTTGGGGGGCGGCCCCTTGCGGGCCCCTGATCCTGCTGCGATGTCCCACACCAGTACCACCGATGTGGTGTCGAGCGGATTGCCGAGGTACTCAACGAGCGGTGCCACCTGCTCTTTGGTCGTGAGTGACCCGCAGTGACGAGCAACGACGACC
>JALRFT010000349.1 GCA_023261915.1 Acidimicrobiales bacterium
CGTCGTCGTCGTCGTCGTCGTCGTCGTCGTCGTCGTCGTCTTCGTCGTCTTCGTCGTCGTCATCGTCATCGTCTTCGTCGTACTGGTCATCGTCCTCATACCTGTTGACCGAGGTGGTAGGGGTCGGGACCTCGACAGGGACCTGATCGACAGGCACTGCGTTTGAGCCAGCGACCGCCACCCCGGGTTCAGGAGCAGCTGACTGCGCCGGAGGTGTCACGATGGACCCTCCAGGGGCAGAGGCTCCCGGAGCGACGGAGACCGACGAGCTGGCTGCACCAGGAACGGTCACCCACTCGTCGACCACCACGATCTGGGGGGCCGTGCTGGAGGTGGGCACCAGATCGGCAATACCGGCGACGGACAACTGTCCGACCGGGTCAGCATCGCCACCCGGACTTCCCAGCACTCCGATGCCGGCGGCGACGGCGACTCCGCCGGCAGTGAGTACCAAAGCGACTGCTGCTGCTGCTGCGATTGCGATTCGTCGTTGCATATTGCGAACCGTAACGAACGGCATCCCAGCGGCAGCCCAGCGCAAGGTTAAGAGATGGCAAAGTCCTCCCACCCGGCCGGGAGGCGTGTCACGCTGGTCTGGTGCGTGTACTGGTCATCGAGGACGATGACGCCATTGCTGAGCCCCTCGAACGTGGGCTGGCCCATGAAGGATTCGCCGTCACACGACTGGCGCTGGGTGGCGACGCCCTCGCCCTCATCGATCGTGACACCAGCTTCGACGTCGTGCTCTTGGACCTCGGGCTTCCCGACATGGACGGGTTCAGCGTCTGCCGACAGATTCGGGAGCGATCCGAGATCCCCGTGATCGTCGTGAGCGCCCGGGGCGACGAGGTGGACCGGGTTGTCGGACTCGAACTCGGTGCCGACGACTACGTGGTGAAACCGTTCGGCTTCAGGGAACTCGTGGCGCGCATCCGGGCCGTGGCTCGCCGCTCGGGAGCTGACCGTTCCACGGACGAAGAAACCCGGGTTGATCTCGGTCATGGTCTCGTCATCGACAACCGAAGCCGTCGGGTGACCCATGACGGAGAAGAACTCGCACTCACCCGCAAAGAGTTTGACCTTCTCGCACTCCTCGCCGAAGACCCCGGAGCAACCTTTACCCGCGAGGTCATCCTGGAACGAGTGTGGGACCCGCACTGGTACGGGCCGACGAAGACCCTTGACGTCCATATCGCCGCCCTACGCCGAAAACTTGGCGATCCAAGCATCATCGAGACGGTCCGCGGCGTTGGCTTCCGACTACGAGGCCCGTCATGAGGCGCCGTCTTCTCGTCTCCTACTTGATCCTCACGCTGGTCATCCTCGTGGTGCTCGAGGTGCCACTCGCCATCACCTATCGGGAACGCGAAATTCAGTCACTCGAAGCAAAACTTGAACGGGATGCATTCGTGGTCGCCTCCTACGCCGAGGACACCCTTGAGGGAACGGCAGACGCTGACCTCGGGAGCCTCGTCACCGCCTATGCCGAGCGGACCGGGGGCCGGATCGTCATCGTCGACGCCTCCGGCGAGGTCCGGGCCGACCCCGAACCACTGCGCGAGGGCGCACGATCATTTGAGTCACGGCCTGAGATCCAGACAGCGTTGAACCAAGAGGTAGCCGTCGGCACACGGGAATCGGCATCGTTGGGCACGACATTGCTCTATGTCGCCGTGCCGGTGAGTTCGGGCGGACAGGTCCACGGGGCCGTGCGCATCACCTACCCGACCTCTGAGGTCGACAGTCGCGTCGGGCGTTACTGGGCGCTGCTGGTTGGCATCGGGGTCATCGCCCTCACCGGGGCTGCCGGGGCAGGAATCCTCCTCGCCCGTTGGGTCACCCGACCGGTCGACACGCTCCGGTCGGCAGCCGAGGCGCTCGGTGAGGGCCACCTTGATGCCCGGGCCCCGACTGATGCCGGGCCGCCCGAGATCCGCGCACTCGCCCAGGCCCTGAACACCACCGCCGGGCGACTCGAGGATCTCGTCCATGCCCAAGAACAGTTCGTCGCTGACGCATCGCACCAGCTGCGGACCCCGTTGACCGCCCTGCGACTCCGACTCGAGATGCTCGACATGCGCACCACCGACGACACCGATCGAGCCGACATCACCGCCGCTGAGATCGAAGTCGCTCGTCTCGCCCGCCTCGTCGATGGTTTGATGTCACTGGCCCGCGCTGATCGGGCGCCAGCGACAGAGACGACCTCTCGCCTTGATGTGCACGCTGCACTGGTCACTCGTGCTGCGATTTGGGAGCCCGTCGCCACCGAGCGCGACGTGGCCATTGCCGTCGAGACGACTGAGGCAACGCTGCGCGCCGATCCCGATCGCCTCGATCAGGTGCTCGACAACTACATCGCCAACGCACTCGAAGTGGCACCCGCAGGGAGCACGGTCTCGCTACGAGCCTCGGCGGTCAGCATCACCGGCGTCGGTCGGGCCATTGAGGTGCACGTCACCGATGAGGGCCCCGGGCTGACACCCGAGGAACGCCGACTGGCCTTTGAGCGCTTCTGGCGAGCGAAACCGGGGGCCGGCGATCTGGGCGGGAGCGGACTCGGTCTGGCCATCGTCAGAAAACTCGTCCGTCTCGACAATGGCACCTGTGAGTTGCGAGAGGGGCCCACCGGCGGCATCGACGCCGTGGCCATTTACCCCAGCTGAACCAGTCCGGTTACGGCACGGCCGGGCGGAGCCAGCGCAGCCACCGACCGTGTGGGTGGGCATAACCCAACAGGCTCGAGGTAACCCTTCCTCCACGCCATGTCCGAAGCCCCAGTGCTGTCAGGGTGCCGTCACCCTCGCGTTGATCATCTGCCGGATCGGGCGCCGGGATCCATGGGGTGAACCGGGGCTCCTCAAAGGTGATCAAAGCCAGGTCGCGCTGTGCTCCGATGGCGTCGAGCTGACTCAGGAGGTCTTCCCGCTCCGAAGCACTCAGGTAGGCGAGCGCCCACGTCGACACGACGACGGGGAACTGGTCGTTGGCCACGAGCGACACACGGGGGGCGAGGCCGGCGACGGCATCGCCCCGGACCAGATCAGGTCCACCATCAGCCACGACATCGAGAGCGGCGTTGAGAGCAGCTGTGCGCTGGGGTTGGCCGGGCCAGATACACGCATTGAGCCAGCGACGCTGGCGAGGGTCGGTGGCGTCAAGCGGCGCCAGGTCGATCCCACTACGCGTGACCACGTCTGGGACCGGACCGAGTCCCGGTAAGGCATCCCCGCGCAGTGAGCACCGCAAGTGCACAGGAGATTCCGGTGAACCGACCTCGGCTAGGGAGGCACCATCACGTTCGTAGGTGATGTGATAGCGGTCGAGGTACAGGTTCACCCCCGCACTTGGTCCAACTTCCACGAGTGCCACCGACGTCCGGCCGGCGGCGGCCACCACTAGTGCCGGCAGCAGGACCGCACTTCGGCCCACCTCATTGGTCTGCACCGAACGCGTGCGCATCGTCTCGGTGAGCAGATCCTGCTGCTCGTCAACGAACCGGACCAGCGCCTCATGAGGATCGCCGTCTGAGTCGCCTCGGTAGATGACGGCGAGGTCGCTGTCAGGGACGGCCAGAGTGGCGTCGTGCACCGCCGCAAAGAAGAGCACCGGAATCCGACCGCGCCGCGTGTTGGGCGACGCAGCGCCTGCGATGAAACCGAGCATCTCCCGATCAGCGGCTACCGAGCGGGCGAGATTCTCATAGAGCGGGCTGTAGCCGGCGAAGTCCGTCTCGGCGAGGAACAGGAACAGGCTGGCGAGCTCATCGATCGGATCCGTGGCCACCACAACGACGACGCTACCGCCCCAGTCGTGGCCCTCAGCCCCGGTGGTGAAGGCCGGAACACCGCAAACGAAGGCTCGGCACCTAGCGTGGGGTTGGACAGCAAGGCGGTAACCATGGTCATTCCGGAGTCGGAACTCGAATGGCGTTTCAGTGGCCCCGGCGGCCCCGGGGGACAGCACGCCAACACCTCCAACACCCGCGTTGAGGTGGTGTTCAACATCGCTGCGAGTCCAAGTCTCGACGACCGCACCCGGGAGCAACTGATGCGGTCCCTCGGACCGTCAGTGCGCGTCGTGTGTGCCGCAACCCGCTCCCAGCACCGCAACCGGGAAATGGCCCGCGACCTCCTCGAACGCCGGATACGCCGTGCCCTCGTCACTGCACCCTCGCGGCGGGCCACCCGACCCTCACGGGCGGCGGCTGAACGGCGGCTCGAGGCGAAACGTAGTCAGGCTCTGCGAAAGCAACGCAGGCGATGGCGGCCCCACGACGACTGAGGACCGTTTAGGGTTGCCCGCATCCCGCAGTCTTCCCGATGCCCGGAGCTTGCTGATGCCCTCATCCTCCGTACCCCTCGTCATCGCCCACCGGGGTGCAACGGCCACGGCCCGGGAGAACACCTTGGCGGCGTTCGCAGCAGCCGCTGACGCCGGAGCCAACTGGATCGAGCTCGATACCCACCTCGCCGCCGACGGACAGGTTGTCGTGTTTCACAACGACCACTACGACGATGGGCGGCCCGTCCACGAGGTCTCCTCATCACAGCGCCCCGAGGAGGTTCCACTCCTGGGCGAGGTGCTCGATCTGTGCAGCGAGGCCGATCTCGGGGTCAACGTCGAGATCAAGGCGCTCCCCGGTGAGGCCGACGCCGAGACGTCACCGGCGCTCGGCGATGCCGTGATGAAGATCCTCGAGACGCACGCCCTCGCCGGTGGACGGGTCAAGGGGACACAGCGACTGTTGGTGACCAGCTTCCGGCCGGAATCGATCGCCCAGGTTCGAGAGCGGGGCGCATCCCCCACCGGGCTGCTGACAGTGACCGTCGAAGATCCACACGCAACGGCGCGGCGGCTGGCAGACGAGGGGCATGCAGCCATCAACCCGTGGGACCTCATCGTCACCGGCGCTCTCGTCGAGGCTGCCCACGATGCCGGCCTGGACGTCAACGTGTGGACCGTCAACGATCCGACTCGCATGATCGAGCTCGCCCGATGGGGGGTCGACGGCATCATCACCGACCTCCCCGACGTCGCCATCGACACCCTTTCCTGAGGGTTCACTCCATCACCCGCAGAGCATCGGGAATGCTCATCCGCATCAGTCGACGGACGAGCAGGAGTGGAGTGCAGGCCACAGCCACCACCCCAGTCACCACAGCAGCGAGGATCGTCGCTCCACTGACGTCAACGACGAGTCCGATGTCGGGCACGGTGGCGGCCACGACAGAGCCGACGATCCACTGCACCAGCACGTAGCCGCCGACGATCCCGATGACTGTCGCCGCAATACCGACGAGGAGACCTTCGGTGACAAGGATGCCCACGACGCGCCGCACAGGAAGCCCGAAAGCGAACAGGGTGGCGTGCTCTCGTTGCCGCTCTTCGACCGAGATCGCCGAGGAATTGAACGCCACGAGACCGGCGAGGACGAGGACGGCAAGTCCCGCGATGGCGAGGGCTGAGGAGAACTGGTCGAGGGCATCGGCGAGGAGGCCGGTGAGATCGGCGACGGGCTGGATGGTGGCGATCCCGGGAAGGTCGAAGGCGGCGCGACGGATGGCATCGGTGGAAGTCCCCGATGCCGGGGTCACCACGACCGAGTTGGTTGTCCCGACCAGACCGAGCGCGTCTGCGTCGCCAGAGTCCACATAGGCGAGGGTGCGAATCGGGTCAGCATGGACCCCTGAGATGATGAAGGTCACCTCGGCCAAGGCATACCCCGAGCCGGAACGTGTCGGCACGCGAACCACTACCTCGTCGCCGACCGAGAGTGCGAGGTCCTCAAGCGCCTTGGCTGCCAGCACGATCCCCGGGCGATCGCCCGGGTCGGCAACCTCGACGAGCGTAGGAGTCCACCGAGGCGTGCCGGCCTCCGAGACGCTGCCCTCGAGATCGAGGACGGTGACCGCGAGATCAACCTCCCCGGGACCCGGGTTGAGGACGCCGGGCAAGATCAGCTGAGGGTCAGCTGCAGCGACACCGGCGAGGCCGGCCAACTCGGTCACGACAGGACTGTCGATGGGCACGAAGCCTTCAAGTTGGACGCTGATTCGGTCCGGATCGGCTCGGAGTATCTCGTCCTCACTGGATCGGACCGTGCCCACGAAGCTGTCGAGCATGCCGAGCACGGCGACGAGGGTGGCGACGGCCACACCAACCCCCAATGCGGTCAGCACCGTGCGGCGCAGGTTGCGCACGGTATTGCGCACCGGGAGGTGCGACACGCTCGTTCGACGCGATGACCGCCTGCCGCGACGAGCCGTGACCTGAACGCCGCGGCGCGACTGATAGATCGACGCACTCCGAATGGCCGTCACCGGTTCCATCCGCACGACTCGCCGGACCGGGAGGATGCTGGCCGCGAACGGCACGATGAAACCGAGGGCGGCGGCGCGTGCGTAAGCGCCGAACTGGAACGGCGTCACCCACTCCGGCAGGGGGAGGAAACTCTCGAACACCCCCTTGAGAGCGGCGCCGGCCCACACGCCGACTCCGATGCCGAGTACCGCTCCCAACAACGCCACCTGCGCCGCCATGACGATCGGTCGCAGAGCGATCCGTCTTGGGGGTACGCCGAGCGCCATCTGGATACCGATCTCCCGACGCTGGGCGTCAACGACCCGGCCGACGAGATTGAAAGCGGCCAGCGACGCTGCCCCGAGCACGAGAAGGGTGATGGCCGTCCACACTGTCTGGTCACCCTCAAGATCGTCGTAGAGCAGACGGTAGGAGGGCTCTTCCGCCTTGGTCGAGACGGTCGCGCTCACACCGTCTCGCTCCGCAATGGCGGCGATGAGTTCCTCACGGACCACCTCGGGATCAGCTTCGGGACCGAGGTTGAGCACGAGTTCGTTGGCCTGGCCCTCCAACCCGGAGATGCGCTGGGCGTCGGTCAATGAGGCGAAGACGACGGCGTAGTTGGCCTCGCCGAAGGGCGCCACCTCGCCGCCAACGGTGATGTAGAAGTACTCGGGCCCGACACCCGTACCCACCCACTCGACGTCACTGCCACCCGCCAACGTGGCGGCGCCAGCGGACCCAAGGCCGTAGTAGTTGGCGAACTTCTGCTCGACGATGACCTCGGGTCGCGCCGCTCCCGACACAGCGTCCCGGCCCCCGGTCATCCACACCGTGTCCGGACCACCCGGGTCGGCGCCCACGATCACCGACCGGACGAGCACACCCTCCCCCGATGCGGTCGCCGAGGCGGGAATGTCGATCTGTGACGGCACGACCAAGCGGGGTGCTGATGCGGTCACCGACGATGCCGAGGGGATGGTCTCGGCGAGGTTCACGAGGTCGTCGGGGGAGGCGAAGGTGCCTGGTGTCAGCGTGACCTTGAGGTCATGGAGTCGCAACTGGGAGAACGAGGCGTCATAGGACATGCGGGCCCACGTCCCTGAACTCCCGAAAGCGGCGTAGACCCCCGTTCCAATGGCGATCACCACGGCGATGGCCACCACGGAGACCCACCGGCGCCTCAGATCACGCCATGACCACCGCCAAACCAGCGTCCTGGGTCGGGCGCTCATCAGCGTCCTCTCCGGCGGGCGAGCGACATGGTCACCATTGCAGGGCTGCGAACTCTGCTTTCCCCCCGTGTGGTGGTCCGTCGTGGACGATGGAGCCGCTCGAGACCTCAATGACCCGATCCGCCACCCGTGAAATCTCCCGATTGTGGGTGACCACGATCACGGTGAGACCGGCGTCAGCCTGGTCCCGCAGAAGCCGCAGAATGGCCACACCGGTGGTGAAGTCGAGTTCGCCCGTCGGCTCGTCGGCGAGCAGCAGGGGGTTCCCGGTGGCGAGGGCGCGGGCGATGGCGACACGCTGCTGCTCGCCACCCGACAACTGATGGGGAAAGTGCGTCGCACGGTCAGCAAGCCCTACGTCACCGAGCGCCTCGAGGGCCCGGTCGTAAGCATCGGCGCGGCCAGCGACGTCGGCACCGAACTGGACATTCTCCGCAGCAGTGAGACCCGACAGCAGATTGAAGGTCTGGAAGATGAAACTGACCGTGCTCCGTCGGAAGGCGAACCGTTCGGGGCGAGAAAGCGAGGTGATGTTGCGGCCGTCAACGATCACCTCACCGTCACTGGCAGCATCGAGTCCGCCGATCAGATTCAAGAGGGTGGTCTTCCCACTGCCCGACGGACCGAGGATCACAACAAACGAGCCACGCGCAATCTCACAATCGACGGTGTCGAGTGCGACCACAGTGGTGTCGCCCATTTCGTAGCGACGCGTCGCCCCCCGCAGCGAAACCATCATCGACGGTGCGGGACTGCTCATGGGCCCTCCTCGGTGCTGTCGCAGCTAGTCCTCTTCAGGGGGACGCACGATCACCACCGGGCACGTGGCATGTTGGGCAACCTGTTGACTCACCGAACCCAACAACAGACCGGCAAAGCCACCCCGTCCCCGGGACCCCACGACGAGAATGTCGTCGGGCGAGGCCTCATCGAGCAGGGCGGGCACGGGTGCCTTCTCCACGACCTGTTCAACGACCTCGACGGCATCACCCACTTCGTCGGCGACGACACTGTGGAGATGCTCGGTCACGCTGGTTCGCAGTTCGTTGAGTGCCACCGGTACGTCCGCAGCGAACACGAGGGGTGAGAACTCCCACGCCTCGATGGCAACGAGCGGAATCCCCCGCAACGTCGCCTCCGCCGCTCCCCATCGCAGCGCGGCCCGAGAGGCGTCGGAACCGTCTATCCCAACAATGATTTTCGCCATAGAGGCATGCTACGACGACCGCATCAGCGTCGCGTTGGGCCGAAAGGCCCTATGCCCGAAGGGCCTGGGTCAACCGGCGGCCGGAAGTTCCACGGGAGTGGAGGCGCCACCACCGCCAGCCGTGGTCGGTGTGCCGGTGCGGGCGGCATCGAGGAGGGCCTCAAAGGCCGGGCCGGCGAGTTCGCCGCTCACCCGCTCCACAACCTTGCCCTGAGCGTCAATGACGACAAAGTACGGGAAGCTCGTGAGCCCAAAGACCGAGCCAGCTCGGCTGTCGGCATCGTCAACCAGAGTCGGCCACGGCCAACGTTCGTTCCGCAGCCAGTCGCCAGGCGGCCAGTTCGAACGGGTGCGATCGATACCCGTGGCGACGGCGATGACCTCGACGCCATCGGTGTTCCCGCCGGCTTCGGACCACGCCACCAGAGCAGGGACCTCTCGCTGACAGACCGGACACCAGTGAGCCAGGAAGATCAGAACCTTGGGTTGACCGTCGTTGAGGATCTCAAGTGGTGCACCGGAGAAATCCGTGCCGGTGACCTGCGGGGCGGCCTTGCCCGCTGAGGGGTCCTGCTGGTCGGCTTGGAAAGGGGTGAGCACCGAACCCGATACCTGCACCTGTCCGACGGTGAGGTCGGTACTGCCGCCGCCGACGGTCAACAGGAGTGCAATGCCGAGGGCGACGAGCACCACGGCGGCGACGCCTATCCAAATCCACGGTGGCGTGCCCGAACCGTTCGAGGCCGGCTTTGATGAACCGCCGGAGTACCCAGGAATGTCAGATCGCTTGCTCACGAATGCGCCTCCACATTGACGTCGGCTGACGATACACCGGCCCGTTCCCCGACAGGAGTCGGCCGGGCCACGAGCAACAGGGCAATGACAAACCCGAACGCGCTCAATGCCATGAGAGGGATGGATACGAACCCGAACTCCCACACGTGCCGTTCCGCGCATGGCGCATCCACAGTGCAGAACGAGGTCGCTCGGGGGTAGGCCTGCAACCACGAGTGGTAGATGCTGATTGCCGCACCCGGGATGGCGAGCACCAGCCCGTAGGCCCGGACTCCGAGATCATTGCGGATGGCGCCGACAGTGAGCACCAGCGCCAGGGGGTACATGAAGATGCGCTGGCCCCAACACAGGACACAGGGCACGTATCCGACAACCTCGGAGTAGTAGAGGCTCCCAAGAGTCGCACCCGCCGCCACGAGAGGGGCGATACGCAGCGCGGCACGCCCGAGATCGTTGCGCATCCCGACCAGCCAGTTCGGCGCCCGGCCGGTCGCCATGACGATGGCACCGAGCGCGATCAGCACGGTCGCCGCCATACACCCCAAGGCCACGAGGACGAAGAAGGTGGTGAGGGTTTGCTCGTTCATGAGTCGGCGCTCTCGGCGCCAGCGCTCGGTGCCGTCCCGGCGAGGACGTCAACGGCCGGGCGTGGTGGTGGCGGCGCGACCGCCTGATCGGCGCGACTCCACTTCACGAACAACACGAGTAGAACAGGCCAGACAATGGGTAGATTGCCGACCTTCATGATCAACCCGGCGAGTTGCTGGTCGACGGTGGCACTGATGTCGAACACCGGAGGGGCCAGTTCGAAGGTCCGGTACAGCGGGCCACTGGCGAACACGAGGAAACCGCCGGGAAGCATGGGAAGCGCGCCTACGGCGAGGAAGAGGTACACCGCACGCACTGCCGGTGACCGGTGACGAAGCGTGCTGTCGGGGTTGAGCACCGGGAGCCAGACGATCAGGCCGGCGGCGAACCACACCACGTCCATGACGAACGACCCGATCTGGGTGGCACGCAGCAGGTCGACCGTGACCGGAGCGTGGGTGGAGAGCAGGACGGCGTTGAACAACAGGCCGGCGACCAGCGGCCGCGAGAGTGTGCGCACCACCTGCCACCAACGCTGTTGGCGGGCGTGGTCCAAAAACCAGTCAGGAATGCCGAGCAAAAGCAACGGTCCCACACCGAGGGTGTAGATCATGAACTGCAACATGTGGAGACTGGCGAGGTAGCCCGCACCCAGCGCACCCACCGGCCAATCCGTCGCCACCCACAACAACGCAACCCCAAGACCGAACCACCAGGGCTTGCGTCGCTCAAGTCGGCTCAGAGGCCGGTCCGGGCGATGGCGACGCCAGGCACGCATGTAGAACACGACCAGCGCGGCCATGGCGAGCCACACGCCGACGTACGGTTTCGGGGTCCACGACCAGGGATCGCTCGAGGCGGCACACCAAAACTGCACGTCACCATCCTCCGTCATAAATATCGAGCACGTCCACCAGAGCGACCACGGGCGCACTGACATCGAGGATCTCCCCCGAAGCGAAGCGAAGGCGCAGCGGTACGGTCGCTCCGGGCGCCAGAGGGGAGACAAGACCTTCGAGCATCAGGTGGTCACCACCGGGCACGAGCCGGAGGGCGTCGTTCGCCGGCACGGTGAAGAAACTCGCGGTCTGCATCGACCCTCCGACGGTGCGATGGAGGGAGACCCGGGAGGCCGCCGGCGACGTGACCTCAACGAGTTGGTCCGCCTGCGGTCCACCTGAGGCAAGCAGGTAACCCCCGGCCATCCGATCACCCTCGGTCACCGCGGCCATCGTGATCGCGACGCCCCCAGGTACCGACGCCGCACCCAGAGCAACCTCGGTCGGCGCGTCGGATGCACAACCGATCGAACCAGCGAGGACAAACCCGGTCACAACAAGACACGAAACCCATCGGCGGCCATGTCCAGTCACTGTGGCCACCAGTCGCGATTGTCACGGACCCGCTCAAGGTCCGCCGCCCACTCGTCTTGGCGGACCCCGAAGCCATAAACCAGACGGCCGAGGTCGTCCGGTGTGAACACGATGACCTGCGATGAGTGGCCCACGTCGTAGCCGCCTCGCTCGTTGGGACCGTCGTTGTAGGCGGGGGTCACCCCCGCTGCCACCTGTGCCGCCTTGAGTTGCTCGGGCGTCCCCGTCAGACCGATGAAGCGACTGTCGAAACGATCCAGATAGGCACGGATCTGCTCAGGCGTGTCGCGCTCTGGATCGACACTGACGAACACAACCTTGGCATCAACACCCCTGACCAGCTCAAGTGCCTCGCTCAGCGTCGCCAAGGTGATCGGGCACACATCAGGGCAGTTGGCGTAGCCAAAGAAGAGGATGGTCAGCTCACCATCAGTCTCGGTGGCGAAATCGAAAGGTTCACCGGAGGTGTCCACGAGTTCGAAATCGGGTCGCGGGCGTGGCTCGGGGAGGAGGTTCCCGCTGAAGTCCGCCGCTGTTGACGTTCGACCGTCGTCGTTGGCCCGCAACACCAGGCCCCCGACAAGCACGAGCACGAACGTCACGACAAGACCGATAACGATGGTGGTTCCCGATGGTCCCCCAGGGCGGTGAGGATCTGCGGGGCCCACGTCACCACTCGGGTTACCAGGGTTCTCGGGCGCAGCGGGGGGATCGGCCATTGGTTCGTTCCACCGGCGGGAAGGTCCCATTGGGTGGCTTCCCGGAGTGTACGACCGCTCCCCCGGAGACGAGCAATCGGCCACCCACCCTTTCCCGCTCCCGGGCCGAGTGGGGCCCTGTGATAGCCAGCACCCCGCCGAGGGGACCCGAGCGCAGATGCTTCAAGACGACCAACCACCCGATGTTTCAACGACTCCTAGAGTGTGCTTCTCAACCCGGTCACGTCGGGCGCATCATCAGGGAGTTCACATGCAGGATCCAGATCGTCAGCGCATCGTGGTGGGAATCGACGGTTCCGAGGGTTCACTCGTGGCATTGCGGGTCGCAGCCACTGAAGCCCGTCTGCGAGGCGTCCCCCTCGAGGTCCTGTGCGCCTGGCACCCCGGCATGAGCGGTTCGCTGCCGGGGTTCGGGGTAGGTACGCCGGTCGCCGACGCACTCGATGAGTTGAGCACGGCGTTGACCGCCACCCTTGAGGCCGAAGGCCTCGGGGCCGGTGGCGATCTGACCGTGACCGCCACCGTGGTGGCAGCCCATGCTGCCGAGTCGCTGATCGATGCCTCCGAGAACGCTGCGCTCGTGGTCGTTGGTTCACGCGGCCACGGCGGCTTCGCCGGCATGATCCTCGGCTCGGTGTCCCAGCACGTCACCACCCACGCCCGCTGCCCCGTCATGATCGTGCCACTGTCGACGCCGTGACCCCTGAGCACAGCGCACCCGTCGTCGACATTCCGTCGAAATCAACCGATCCGGGGCGGGGTCTCACCGCCGCCCAGGTCGCGGAACGAACAGCAGCAGGTCGCACGAATGACGTTCCGTCTCCCACGAGTCGAACCTACGGACAGATCCTGCGGGCCAACGTCTTCACGCGTTTCAACGCCGTGCTCGGCACACTCCTCGTGGCCATCCTGGCCGTCGGTGAGTACCGAGACGCCCTGTTCGGCATTGTCCTGGTGGCCAACGCACTCATTGGCATCATTCAGGAAAGCCGGTCCAAGCGTTCCCTCGATCGACTGACCTTGCTGAGTGCCCCCCAGGTGCTCGTGCGTCGGGACGGGGCTGACATTGAGGTGCCCAACGCGGCAGTGGTGGCCGACGAGCTCGTGGTTCTGCGACCCGGCGATCAGATCACGGTGGACGGCACCGTCATTGGCGCCGCCGGTCTGGAGGTCGACGAGTCCCTCCTCACCGGGGAGGCGGACACGGTGGCCAAGAAC
The DNA here is from genome assembly GCA_023261915.1 of Acidimicrobiales bacterium. Classification (GTDB taxonomy): domain Bacteria; phylum Actinomycetota; class Acidimicrobiia; order Acidimicrobiales; family Acidimicrobilacustridaceae; genus M30B73. Next base: position 13,439 of record JALRFT010000349.1, read on the forward strand.
CCCGGTGACGGTGTCATGTCGGGGAGTTTCGTAGCCGCCGGGTCGGGGACGATCATCGCCACAGCCGTGGGACCCGATTCGTACGCTCAACGCCTTGGTGAGGACGCCCGACGGTTCACGCTCGTGCGTTCCGAGCTTCGGGATGGCATCAACTCCCTGGTCCGCATCGTGCAGTGGATGATGATCCCCACCGCCGTCCTGCTGGTCGTCAGCCAGATCCGCGCCGGTGATGATCTCGTCGGTGTCGTCCAAGGCTCGGTGGCGGGGCTGGTGGCCATGGTGCCCGAAGGCCTCGTACTTCTGACCAGCACGGCGCTGGCACTGGGCGTGGTGCGACTCGGTCGCCAGAAGGTGTTGACCCAGGAACTCGCCGCCATCGAGGGCCTCGCTCGGGTGGACGTGCTGTGCATCGACAAGACGGGCACGCTCACCGAAGGTCGTCTGACCCTCGGCAGCGTCGAGGAACTCGATGGTTGGCCTGACCGGATTGTCCCTGGTGACGTGCTGGCGTCGATGGGCGCTGCTGATCCCAACCCCAACCCCAGCCTCGTCGCCATCGCCGACGGCACCCGTGGCAAGGGGGGCTGGTCGGCAGTGGCGACGGTGCCGTTCTCATCAGCTCGCAAGTGGAGCGCGGCGGATTTTGGAGAGCAGGGTTGCTGGGTATTGGGCGCCCCTGATGTCCTGCTCGCAGGAGAGGCTGGTCCTCAGGTGGAGACAAGCCTTGGCCGAGTCGCTGAACTCTCAGCCGAGGGACGACGTGTTCTGCTGGTGGCGAGAGCACCCGAGGGTCTCGACGGGGACCAGCGACCGGCAGGACTGATCCCAGTTGCGTTGTGCATCCTTGATGAGACCATTCGCGCCGAGGCTCCCGACACGATCGCGTGGTTCGGCCGACAGGGAGTGGCCGTCAAGGTGATCTCGGGTGACAGCCCGGTGACGGTGGCAGCGGTGGCGAGACGGGTCGGGGTGCCCGGGTCCGACATGCCGGTTGATGCGCGTGAGTTACCCGAAGATCTTGATGAACTTGCCGAGATCATGGAGCACCGCAGCGTGTTCGGCCGGGTCACTCCGCACCAAAAGCGCGCCATGGTCCACGCCCTACAGTCTCGGGGTCACGAGGTGGCGATGACCGGTGACGGGGTGAACGACACGCTGGCGCTCAAGGACGCTGACATCGGCGTCGCCATGGGGTCCGGTTCAGCAGCAGCGCGTGCTGTCGCCCGCTTCGTGCTGTTGGCGAACGATTTCGCCACCTTCCCGGCCGTGATGGCTGAGGGACGCCGGGTCATCGCCAACGTGGAGCGGGTCGCCAACCTGTTCCTCACCAAGACCTTCTACGCCCTGATTCTCGCCATCACCACCGGCGTCGTCGCCGTCACGTACCCCTTCGTGCCCCGCCATCTGACCCTCATCTCATCACTGACCATCGGTATCCCCGGGTTCTTCCTGGCGCTGGCACCCAACGAAACCCGCGCCCGGCCGGGTTTCCTGCCTCGGGTGCTGCGCTTCGCCATCCCCGCTGGTGTCGTCGCCGCCATCGGTACGTTTGCCGGCTATCTCCTTGCCTCGTCACAGACCAGTGACTTGGCCGAGGCCCGCACGACTGCCGTCATCGTGTTGTTCATCATCGCCTTCTGGGTGCTCGGGATGCTTGCCCGCCCCTACAACCGCTGGCGAACCGTCCTCGTGTTCGGCATGGCCGTGCTCTTTGCTGGGGCACTAACCCTGCCCATGGCACGCGACTTCTTCGATCTCGAACTTCCCGATCCCGACATCCTCGTGGAGTCCCTGATCGTGGCGGCCGTGGCCTGCGTGCTACTCGAGGGCGGTTTACGACTCGCCCACTGGCGCATGCCCACCACCTTTGATGGAGTGGGAGGCGGGGCGTTCGGAAAACGGCGAGAAGATGGCGAACTGAACAACACTCGCCCGCCCATCGATGAGACAGAGGGGAATCATGGACTTCACCAATGACCATCTGACCGACCTCGTGGCCGCCGTGCATCGTCGCGAGGTCTCAGCCCGTGAACTCGTGAGTCACGCCATCGCCATGATCGATGAGCGAGACGGAGCCATCAATGCCTTCGTGAGCGTCGATCCGGATGCCGCTCTTGAGGCCGCCAGCGAACTCGACGACCGGCTCGCTGGCGGCGTCGACGTCACCGAACTGCCACTCGCCGGCATTCCCATGGGCGTCAAGGATCTCGAGGACGCCCGGGGTCTGCGCACCACCCGCGGATCGGCGGTGTACGCCCGGGAACCGGTCGCCGCCGAGGACAGTCCTCTCGTGGCGTCACTGCGACGCGCCGGGGCCATTGTCATCGGCAAGACCAACACCCCCGAGGATGGCCACACCGCCGAGACCGACAACCACGTCGCCGGGCCCACGTTCAATCCGCTGAACCCCGAGCGATCCCCCGGCGGTTCATCCGGTGGCTCGGCAGCGGCGATCGCAGCCGGCATGGTCCCACTCGCCACCGGCAGCGATGGGGGTGGCTCCATCCGGATCCCGGCGTCACTATGCGGACTGAGCGGCTTCAAACCAACGCAGGGCACCATACCCACCGGGCCCCAGCCGCCGGGATCGAACCTCCTCAGCACCCGTGGCCCGATGACGCGCCGGGCACTCGACGCCGCCGTGGCCCTCGCCGTGGCGGCCGACGGCAACCCCGCCATTGATCCGTTCGGAACCCCCACACTCGACCCGCAAGCGCTGTCACGTCTGGCGGCGGCCGAGGTCACGAACCTCAATGGACGAGGGCGGGCATTGCGCGTTGTCTGGGTTCCCGACGGAGGGATTGCGTCCCGCGGTGACCTGCCAGGCGTCGACCGTGCCGTTGCCGAGGTCACCTCAACGGCAGTGGCCGCTCTGGAATCGGCCGGTGCAGAGGTGGTCGCACGGGACGAACTGTTCGGCATCGATCCGGTCAGCGACTGGTTCACCCTGTGGACGGCGTCCATGGCTGCCCGACATGCTCATCGCCGCGACACCCAGGAGTGGGACCTGTTGTGGCCGGGGGTGCAGGAACTCGTCACGTGGGGGGCTGAGCGAGTCTCGGGTGCGGACACCACCAGAGCCATCGACGGGGCGTGGCGGGCAAACAACGACATCACGGCCGCCCTCGGAGATGCCGACGTCCTACTTCTGCCGACCGTTGCCGGTCGTACCCCGCTCTCGGGGCGACCCGGCACCATTGACGGGGAGGAGAGCATCATGTGGGTGCGCTTCACTTACCCCTTCAATCTCACCCGACATCCGGCTGGGAGTGTGCGGGCGGGACTCGACCCCGATGGCATGCCTGTTGGTCTGCAGGTGGTGGGACGACACCATGACGATGCCACCGTGTTGGCCGTGATGGCCGCACTCGAGCAGATCCTCAGCTGAGGACCCCCGCCCCGGGCGGCTCGGCCCGGCGACGGTGTCGCTCAGCGAGGCGGGCGGCGTAGACGGCGGCCTCGGTGCGTCGCCGCATCCCCATCTTGGCGAGCAGGTTCGACACGTAGTTCTTGACCGTCTTCTCGGCGAGAAACATCTGGTCAGCGATCTGACGATTGGTGAGACCGTCGGCGAGGAGTTCGAGAATCCGGCGCTCCTGATCGGTCAACTGGGCGATCTTGTCGTCCTCGGGCATGCCATGACGCAGTCGCTCGAGGAGGCGAGTGGTGGCCGCCGGGTCAAGGAGTGACGCTCCCCCAGCGACACGCTCGACGGCATCAACGAGATCATCACCGCGGATCTGTTTGAGCACGTAGCCCGAGGCCCCCGCCATGATGGCGTCAAAGAGCGCCTCGTCATCAGAGAATGAGGTCAGCAACAAACAGGTGAGTTCGGGAAAGCGATCCCGCAACTCGCGGCACACCTCGATGCCGTCACCATCGGGGAGTCGCACATCGAGAACGGCGACATCAGGCGAGGTGGCCGGCACACGTCGCAGTGCTTCCTCCACCGTGCCTGCCTCCCCCACAACGGTGAGATCAGCTGCCTCGAACAGATCCCGCAGACCTCGTCGCACGATCTCGTGATCATCGAGGAGAAACACACGAATGGCCACATCGGCAGGGTACCGAGGTCTTCAGGTTTCACTCCCTCGGCCAGGTGGGGAGTCGCCAATGACCCCCGTAGGCTTTTTTTGTGGATCCGAAGGCACTGCCTGACGATGCGATGTCGACCTTTGAACGCGCGGCGTCGACGTCGGAGTTGCAACGACTCCTCGATGCCATCATCGCCGTGGGATCCGAACTCAGCCTCCCCATCGTGTTGCGTCGCATCACCGAGGCAGCCACCTCGTTGGTCGGTGCCCGCTACGGCGCGCTGGGTGTGCTCGACGAACAACGCGCCACGCTGGCGGAGTTCATTGCTGTCGGTGTTGACGACGACACCGCCGCAGCCATCGGTAAACCGCCCGAGGGCCACGGCATTCTCGGTCTGCTCATCATCGAGCCCAAGCCGGTGCGACTCCCCGACCTGGCTCTCCACCCCGATAGCCACGGCTTCCCGCCAGGGCATCCGCCCATGGAATCGTTCCTTGGAGTGCCGATCCGTATCGGGGGAGCGACCGTCGGGAACCTCTACCTCACTGACAAGATCGACGCCGAGGAATTCACCGACGCCGACGAGGAGTTGGTGGTCGCACTTGCGTCGGCGGCGGCGGCCACCATCGAAACCACGCGGCTGCAGGGCCGTACCGCCGACCTGTTGGTCGTTGAGGATCGTGAGCGCATCGCCCGCGAACTTCACGACACCGTGATCCAGCGATTGTTCGCCACGGGGCTCACACTGGCCGGCCTGTCAGCACGCATCGATGATCCCGAAGCCGCCCTGCGACTCAGTGAGGCGGTCGACGACCTTGACGACACGGTGCGCCACATCCGCACCACCATCTTTGAACTGCAGCGTCCACCGAATGGGATGCGATCCGTTCGGCGGGAGTTGTTGGACCTTGCCGCCCAGACCGGCCAGAGCCTTGGATTCGCCGTCGCCACCCGGTTCAGCGGCCCCATCGACACCAATGTCAATGACGCCACCGCCGATCACCTGGTGGCCGTGGCCCGCGAGGCACTGAGCAACGTCGTCCGCCACAGTGGCGCATCAACGGTCACGCTCGAAGTGGACGCCAGCAGCGACTGGCTCCTGCTCAGCGTGCGTGACGACGGTGCCGGCCCCATCGGGGGACCGCAGGGGAACGGTCTGGGGAACATGGCGAGTCGGGCGTGGGAGATGGGTGGGGAATTCAATGTCGAAGGCAGCCCCGAGACAGGGTGCGTCGTCCGCCTGCGCGTCCCACTGACCCACTGACCCACGCCGACAATTTCGGCCAACGCATCCGGACCTTGAGTCCTGGTAGGGGTATCGCCGTCAGCAGCAGTGACCAACCAGACTCAGCCCACCACCTCGTCGCCGAAGAACGCTCGGGCGGCCTCGTCGAGATCGGGACCGCGACGGAGATGGTGCCCACCGTCGACGTGGATGTTCTCACCGGTAATCCACGACGCAGCGGGGCTACAGAGAAACCCGACGAGGGCTCCGACATCCTCAGGGCGGCCCACCCGACGGATCGGCATCTGATCGAGATAGTCACCATTGATTCCCGGATCGTTGACGAGCATGGCGGCGAGTTCCGTATCAACGACACCGGGACGCACCGAGTTGACCCGCACACCGTGCCGGCCGAGTTCGTCAGCGGCAGTGCGAACCAGCATGTCGACACCGGCCTTGGAGACGCAGTAGGCCGACATCCAACGGTGGCTGGCGTACCCGGCGATGGACGAGATCGCCACCATTGCGCCGCCACCTGCCGCCACGGCGGAGGCACCCACGTGTTTGAACACGAGCATGGTCCCCGTCAGATTGGTGGCCAGCAGTTGGTTCCACGCCGCAAGATCGGTGGCGATGACCGGTGTGAAGTTTCCGGTCCCCGCTGCGGCCACCGCCAACTGCACCGAGCCGGTGGCTTCGGCCGCCACCGCGGTGGCCGCCGCCACCTGATCCTCATCGGCAGTGTCACAGACGGCCCACCGGACGGTGGCTCCCGCCGGTGCGTGGGCACCGAGCTCGGTGGCAGCACCCTCGACCCGCTCCGGTGTCCGACCGGCGAGTGTGACCGAGGCCCCCATGGACAGCAGCGCCCGGGCACTGGCGAGACCGATACCGCTCCCGCCGCCGGTGACCAGTGCACCCTGACCGAGGAGGGGGAGGTCGGACGAGCCGTAGAGGTTTGAAGTTGTCATGGCTCCACAATGCCACCTCGCCACCGCAGTCTGCCGACGGCTGTGCGACCATGGTTCATGGCCCACGAACCCGACGGCCACATCGACCCTGGCATCGGCAGCGCCGACCGAGTGGTGCTCACCCTCCCCGCTGACGCAGCGTGCGCTCCCGTGGCGCGCACCTGTGTCATGGCGCTCGGTCTGCGAGCGGGGTTCCCGTGGTCGGTGCTGACCAACCTCGCCCTCGCCGTGGACGAGGCACTCGTGTTGCTCATCGGACAGACCGGGGGTGACCCGGCGCCGTCGACGCAGAGTGTCGAACTGCGCTGCGACGTGACGGAGGGCGCACTGGATGTGACCGTCGAGTTGTTCGGAGGAACCGGCCGGGCCGCGGCCGACGCCATCGAACGATGCCGGACCCTGGTGAGCGGCGCCGTCGGCAAGTCGTCGGTCCGCCCCGATGGCAGGGCCGTTGAACTCAGTGTTGCGGCTTGGGCTGGATGACTGGCGCCTCAGCGGCCACTGTGCCCGAACCCGCCCTCGCCCCGCTCCGATGACTCGAGGTCGTCGACGACGGTGATGATGCAGTGGGCGACCGGCTGCACGACCAGTTGGGCGATGCGCTGGCCACGTTCGATCGCCGCCGGCTCAGCCGGATCGGTGTTGACCAAGAGGACCTTGATCTCTCCGCGGTAGCCGGCATCGATGAGACCTGGCGTGTTGAGACAGGTCACCCCGTGCTGGAGGGCCAGACCGCTCCGGGGCTGGACGAATCCGGCGTACCCCTCAGGGATGGCAATGGCGATACCGGTGGGGACCAGGGCGCGACCACCGCCCGGAGCCAGGGTCACCGACTCCGCCGCACACAGGTCGAGTCCCGCGTCTCCAGCGCGCGCATACGACGGCAGCGGCAGGCCGGGGTCGAGTGGCACCAGTGGCAAGTCAACCGAGCCGGGCGGTTCGTTGGAATTCTTGGACACGATCGTGACCCTAGGACACTGCCGTGCGCCCTGCGATCAGTCGGGCAGGGGTTCTGACGGCCTGCACGGTCGGGCCTTGGTGGAGCGGCCCCCTAGGATGACGCCGTGCTGGCATGGATCGATCTCGAGATGACGGGCCTCGACCCGGGGGCGCACCGCATCGTGGAGATCGCCTCACTCGTAACCGACGACGAGTTGGAGATCATCGCCGAAGGACCCAACCTCGTGATCCACCAACCACCCGAGGTTCTCGACGGGATGAACGATCTGGTGCGGGCCATGCACACGCGCTCGGGCCTACTCGAGGCCATTGCCGAGTCGACGATCACCGTCGCCGACGCCCAGGCCCAGACCCTGGCGTTTCTGACCGAGCAGCTGGGAGAGGCGAACACCGTGCCACTGGCCGGGAACACCATCGGGACCGACCGCCGCTTCCTAGCGGCGTGGATGCCGGATGTGGAGAACTACCTCCACTACCGCAGCGTGGACGTATCCACCGTTCGCGAATTGCTCAACCGATGGAACCCCGGAGCCCTCGCCGGGTTACCGACCAAGGGGGACAGCCACCGGGCGCTCGCCGACATTCGTGAGAGTGTCGCCGAACTCCGGCACTACCGCACCCACGGGTTTCTCCCGGCACCTGCGCCGGTCACTGACACACCCGCCTGAGGACACACTCGGTCTCGCACGGGAAGACCCCCGGGGTGTCGCCACCGCCGGGGGTCGACCGCAGAATCAGATGTTGCCGCTGAGTAACGAGTAGTGGAAGTGGTTGTCACGACCCGCCGTCTCGGGGTTCACGTGAACGTGCTTGGCCTGACGGTAGATGTCGTAGCCCTGGGTGCCCAGCTCCCGTCCGATGCCGGACTGCTTGTACCCACCGAAGGGCCGCTTGGGATCGATCAGGTGGTAGTCGTTGATCCACACGGTGCCGGTACGCATCCGGGCGGCGACGGCCTGCGCCCGATCAAGGTTCCCCGACTGCACGCCGCCGGCGAGGCCGTAGATGGAGTCATTCGCAATGGCGATGGCCTCGTCCTCGGTGTCGAAGGGGATGACACACAGCACCGGACCGAAGATCTCCTCCTGGGCGATGCGGGCCTTGTTGTCCACGCCGGCGAAAATCGTCGGACGGTAGAAGGCGTTGGGATCGAGACCGGCAGCAAGTTCGCCAGGATGCGAACCGCCAACGATGGGCTCTCCCACCTCTTCCCGACCGAGCGCCACATAGCGCTCCACCGTCTCCACCTGGCTGCGATCGATGAGTGGGCCGAGGTCGGTGTTCATGTCGAGCTGGTCGCCGAGGTTGATGGCAGCGGCGCGCGCGGCGAGGAGGTTCACGAACTCGTCGTAGATCCCCCGCTGCACGAGGGCACGGGTACCGGACTCACATACCTGACCACCGTGCATGAACGTGCCCCACAGCACGCCCGCAGCGGCCTGGTCGAGATCGGCGTCATCGAGGACGATGTTGGCCGACTTGCCACCGAGCTCAAGGGTCACCGGCTTCACCGTGCCCGAGGCCAACTGCCTGATGC
>JALRFT010000050.1 GCA_023261915.1 Acidimicrobiales bacterium
GGCTACCAGCTCCACACCTACCGCACCGTCACCGATCTCACCGACGGCAATCCCATCGGCGCCGAGGCGAGTCTCAACAAGATCTTCTGGAGCGAGCTCGACCTCGAGATCCACGCACTCGCCATGGAACTGCTCGGGTCGGCCGCCGAGCGCACCACCGGTACCCCCAGCGCCGCCTGGGTGAAGTCGTTCCTGTTCTCACTGTCGGGCCCCATCTACGCCGGCACCAATGAGATCCAGCGCAACATCATCGCCGACCGGGTCCTCGACCTGCCCCGGGGGGTGTGACGTGCGGTTCGCCTTCACCGACGACCAACTGGCTTTCGCCGACGGCCTCACCGACGTTCTCGCCGGTGAGTGCCCCCCCGCCGTGGTGCGCGCCGCTTGGGATGACCACTCCGGTCACTCCCCGGTGCTGTGGGACCGCCTCGCCGACCTCGGCCTGTTCGGTCTCCTCGTTCCCCCCGAAGAAGGTGGCATGGGTGGGGGCATGGTCGATGCCGTGCTGCTGTTCGAACGTCTCGGTGCCGCCGCCGTCCCCGGCCCCGTCATTGAACAGATCATCGGGGCCGGATTGCTCGCCCATGAGTCGGCCGCCGCCGGTGCCACGGTGCTGACCATCGCCGAGGATCTCGGCCCGCCCGTTCCCCATGCCGGGGTCGCCAACCTCATCATCACGTCGGGGACCACCGTCGGTGACTTCGTTGCCACCCCGGTTGCCAGCCTCGACGGCGGTCGTCTACTCGCCGAGGTGTCGGGGGGCACGCCCGCTGACAACGACCTCGACGCCGACACCATCCGGAACCACATGGCCTTGGCACTGTCGGCCCAACTCGTGGGCGTGGCTTCGACCATGATCGATCAAGCAGCCGAGTACGCCCGTCAGCGCCACCAGTTCGGCAAACCCATCGGCGCCTTCCAGGCCGTCAAGCACCACCTCGCCGATGCCCTGCTCGCCGTCGAGTTCGCCCGGGCCCCCATCTGGCGGGCGGCGTGGAGCCTCGACAACGACCTGCCCACCGCCGCTGCTGATGTGAGCATGGCCCGGGTGCTCGCCGCCTCCGGCGCCGAGCGGGCCGCCCGTCAGGCCCTGCAAGTCCACGGTGCGATCGGGTACACGTGGGAGTGCGACCTGCAGTTGTGGATGAAGAAGGTGTGGGCGTTGCAGGCCGCCTTTGGTGACACCTCATGGCACCGTCGCCGTGTGTCGCGCTGGCTGCTCGATGCCGAGGGATCCGTCACCCCTGAGGGCGTCACCATCCCATCGTTTGAACTGCTCCGCTGAGAGCGATCAGCGACGCGCCGCCCAGTCGGCAACAACATCAGTGAGCGCATCGAGCATTGCGGTGTCGCTGGTGGCCGGCACCACAATGAACTCGTCGCAACCGGCCGCCTCGAGAGCGTCGAGCAGGTCGGTGAGTGCCTTAGGGTCACTCAGCGGCATCTGAGCGGCGAGATCAGCGGCGAGTTCCGGTGAGAACACGTGCAGGTACGCCTCGGCGAAAGAACGCAAGGTGTCGCGTGCCCCCGGACCGAGGGCGACAAAGGAGCCGGTGACAAGTCGCGGACGGTCCGTCCGGCCCGCCGCCACCCACGCTGCTTCGGCGGCACCGAAACCGTTGGCTGCCTCACCGGCGTCACCGAGCAGGGTGAAACCGCTGATCCCGTCGGCCCACGTCGCGCACCGGGCCAGAGATTTGGGCCCCATGGCGGACGCCAACACCGGGGGACCACCCGGCTGTACCGGTGAGGGACCGACGGGTTGTCCGTCGGACGCCGGTCCACCGGACCACAGACGCCGAAGTTCCGCCACGCCCTCGTCGAGCCGGCGATGGCGGGAGGCGAACGAGGCGCCGAGCGCTTCGTAGTCACTGGGGCGACCACCCACCCCGACCGCCACTTCGAGCCGACCGGCACTGAGGACGTCGATGGTGGCGAGTTGTTTGGCGACCATTGCCACCGGGTGCCACGGCAGCACGACGACGTTGACGAGGACCCGCACCCGCTCCGTCGCCGCTGCGGCCGCTGCGCACGCCGAGAGACCTTCGAGGTTGTGGAAGGTGATCCGCTCACCGGCGGACACACTGGAGAACGGTCCGTCATCGATGCCGGCACACCACGCCAGAAACCGTTCACGGTCAAGACCGTGCGCCATCTGTGGCAGGGCCACCCCCACGTCCATCTCAGGGCTCCCAACCGCGCTCGGTGCGCCGCCATCCGCGAGCGGCGTCACTGCCACCGTCCACATGGATGGTGGTGCCCGTGACCTGACGGGACGCCGCCGACGCCAGGAACACTGCTGCCCCGGTGATGTCAACCGCTTCTCCCCAGCCCAATGCCAGACCGGCGCCGTAGTCGCGACTGCCCACCAACAGCCCGGCGTCGCCGGGTGTGCGGAGGGCATCGGGAGCGATGGCGTTCACCCGGATGCCCCGGTCCGACAACTCGAGAGCCAGTGACCGGGTGAGGTGTTCGACGGCGGCCTTCATGGCGCCGTAGACGGCGAATCCGGGGGCGGCACGGAATGCCTCCACCGAGGTGATGTTCACGATGGACGACCCGGCAGCCATGA
>JALRFT010000083.1 GCA_023261915.1 Acidimicrobiales bacterium
TGTGTCCCACGCCGAAGCGCTGCTCCTCGTCCACGACGAGTAGCCCCAAGTTCGCAAAGCGGACGTCATCGCCGAGCAATCGGTGCGTACCGATCACCACGTCTACTGCTCCCGTGGCCACATCGGCCAGCACGGTGCGCACCTGGGCGGCGGTGAGGAAACGACTGAGCACCTCCACCCGAATCGGGTAACTGGCAAAGCGATCAGCGAAGGTCTGGTGATGTTGCTGGGCGAGCAGGGTGGTGGGGACCAGCACTGCCGCCTGCCGGCCGTCCTGCACACACTTGAATACGGCTCGCAGGGCCACCTCGGTTTTGCCGAAGCCGACGTCACCGCACACCAACCGATCCATGGGGTGGGTCTGTTCCATGTCGGCCTTGACCTCAGCAATGGCCACCAGTTGGTCGGGGGTCTCGGTGAAGGGGAAGGCCGCTTCGAACTCCCGCTGCCACTCGGTGTCTTCGGGGAAGGCATGCCCAGGCGTGTGCAGACGGGTTTGGTAGAGCACCACGAGCTCCTGAGCGATCTCGGTCACCTCGGAACGGACCTTGGCCCGGGTGCGCTGCCACTCGCCGCCGCCGAGACGACTCAGTTTGGGAGCATCACCTGACCCCCACGGCCGAACGAGGTCGACCTGATCAGTCGGGACATAGAGCCGGTCATCCCCCCGGTACTCCAACAACAGGTAGTCCCGCTCCACACCGCCGATCGCCCGCGTCACCATCCCCGCGTACCGGGCAACACCGTGATGGGCGTGCACGACATGGGCCCCCGGTACGAGATCGTCGAACACGACTGCGGCACTGCCCCGTCGGGTTCGCGGACGGGCGCGACGATGAGTCCGACGGCGCCCGGTCAACTCGGCCTCAGTGAGGACCGCTACCCCAACAGCCCCCAGCACCGCCCCCCGCTCAAGCGGAGCGACGACGACATGCACCCCGGCGACGGTCAGATCAGTTGCAGCATCGTCCACAACGATCGCGTCCACCCCGGCGCCGACGAACAGTTCAGCCAGTCGGGACGCCGACCCGATCCCGTCAGCAGCGACGATGACCCGGCACCCGTCCCCGACCAACTGGCGCACCTGGGCCACGAGCCCACCGGGATCCCCATGCGGGGCCATCCACCCGGTCGCATCCACTGACGGGGTGTCGGGTGTGGGTGAGGTGGACGGGATTTGCCACACCGGCGCATCGGTGCGGGCCAACACCCGATCGAACGGCAGGTGCAGACGGGGAAGATCGGGAGTCCCTTCATCGAGGGCGGCAGGAACCCCCCAGGTGCGCGCCAGTGTCTGAGCAAGGTCGGCTTCCTCGGCGAGAAGGTCCGCCGCTCGGTCTCGCATCCGGGCCGGGTCGACGAGCAACACCAGCCCGTCTGGACCAAGCAGATCAGCCACGGCAACCTCGTCGTCGACGAGCCACGGCAGCCACGACTCCATCCCGTCGAACAACTGCCCCTCAGCCAGACGCTCCCAGTGTTCTGCCCCCCATCGCTCGGTGGCGACGAGGGCAGCAGCCCGGGCCCGCACGGTGTCATCCGCAACGAGTTCACGGCACCCGAACAACTGCACCGAGACGAGATCGGTACTCGAGCGCTGGTCGGCGACGGAGAACTCCGAGAGCCGATCCACCTCGTCGCCCCACAGGTCGATCCGCACGGGAACGTCGGCCGTGGACGCAAACACGTCCACGATCGATCCCCGCACGGCCACCTCACCACGATGCTCAACCTGGTACTCGCGTCGGTACCCTCGGGCGACCAGACGCTCCACGAGGCCGAGGGAGTCGAGTTCATCCCCGACACGCACTTCCACGGGAGCGAGATCCCCGACGGGACCCAGCCGCTGAATCAGGGAGCGCACCGGGGCGACCACCACGGCCGGCGCTCCCTCCGGGTCCGTCAACCTCCACAGCGTGCGGAGCCGACGACCCATGGCCTCGACACCGGGGCTGACCCGTTCGAAGGGCAGCGTCTCCCACGCTGCGAAGTACTCAACTTCATCGGGGCCGAGCCACACCGAGAGATCGTTGACCAGTCGTTCGGCCTCGGCCGAGGTTGGCACTCCCACGAGGAGGGGGCGCCGGTCGGTCAGGTGGGCGAGACGGGCGACAGTGAGGGCCCGGGCCGGCTCGGGCACCACGAGCGAGGCTGAACGGGCACCGAGGACGTCGACCATGGCCGGATCAGGGTCGAGGAGTCGGATGAGGCGACGGAGGGCGTCGGCGGTAGCGATCACTCCACGACGATCCCGTTGAACCGCTCCGCCGCCTCGTCGGGCCCCCGCGTCACGAGACACTCGAGGGCATCGACCGCCTCGGCGACGACGGAATCGAGCACCCGGCGCTCCGACGCCGGGACCCGCTTGAGCACGTGATCCGCCCCCCGGGCCGGGTCGGGCGGCTTGCCCACACCGATGCGCACCCGGGTGAAACCGTCCGTGTGGCAATGGGAACGAATGCTACGAAGGCCGTTGTGGCCGGCCAGTCCACCGCCCACTTTCACTCGCAGCCGTCCGGGGGGTAGGTCGAGCTCGTCATGCACCACCACGAGGTGGGTCGGGTCGTCGATGCCGTGACGACGCATGAGTGAACCCACTGCGGTGCCCGATTCGTTCATGTAGGTCGTCGGCTCAGCCGCCACAACCCTCACCCCGTCGATCCGAAGGTCGTCGGCGATGGCCGGGACACCCTTGACGGGGCGGAGTCGGCCGCCGAAGCGGACCACGAGGGACTCCACGACGTCGAAACCGACGTTGTGGCGGGTGCCTACATATTCCGGACCCGGGTTTCCCAGACCAATGATCAAGAGGTCGGCGGGTGTGCCGCGTCGCTCGGTGCTTCCACCGCGCCGGATACCCACCTTGGACCGACTCAGTCCTCTTCGCCGCCCCCGGCCGCAGCGGCAAGGTCTTCCTCGGTGGCCTCGCCCGACGCAATGCGGGCGGCGCGAGCCTCTTCCTGCTGCATGATCACCGTGGATCGGGTCGGGCTGCCCATGGCCACGGGCTCGTCCGCATCGACGGAGGTGGTGACGCCGTCGGGCAGTGGCAGTTCACCCACGGTGAGGCTGGTGCCGATCTCGAGACCGGAAACATCTCCCTCGATCTGGTTGGGGATACCGCCGGGTCGGGCCAACACGGTGAGGGTGTACATGATCTGGTCGACCATGCCCTTGCGATGCTCGAGCGCATCGGAACGACCTGACAGCACGATCGGCACATCGACCGACAGCGGCTTGTCGGGGTCGATACGGAGAAAGTCGACGTGGATCACGTCACGCCGCACCGGGTGACGCTGGAGTTCGGTCACGATGGAGAGCGACTTCTTGCCATCGATATCGAGTTCGATCAGCGCGTTCTGACCGGCGTCGGTGGACAGGGCACGGCGCAGTTCGGGCCACGGCACAGTGACCGAGACAGCCTCGGTCTCGAGGCCGTAGACCACGGCGGGGATCTCTCCCTCGGCGCGCACGCGCCGGGACGGTCCGGTGCCCGTGGCTCGGCCGGGGGTGGCCGTCAGGCTGATCTCAGTGGTCTTCACGACGGAACTCTCCTGATGGTGCCCAACGTGGGCTCGTTCTCGGTGCAGTCGGGGGAACCCGACCTTCGACGTTGACGCCGGAAGAGGAGCCTACCGGCCCGGTGGCACTGAGGGAAAAGCGGTCCGGCGGGGCGCTTTGAGTCAGCTCTGGTTGGCCCCGCCGAAGATCTCGCTCACCGAGGTGTCCTCAAAGACCGCATCGATGGCGTCGGCGACCACCCCGGCCACCGACAGCACCTCGATCTTGTCCTCGGGCAGGTCGGCGGGCATCGTCAGCGTGTTGGTGACAAAGAGCCGGGAGATCGACGAAGCCTTGATGCGGTCCATGGCAGGTCCAGAGAACACACCGTGGGTGCACGCCGCCACGACCTCAGCTGCGCCCTTGTCCCGCAACTGGTCGGCGGCAGCAACGATGGTCCCTGCCGTGTCGATCATGTCGTCGATCAGCACACAGGTGCGCCCGTCCACTTCACCGACCACATCGAGCGCCTCAACGGTGTTCTTGACGCCCTTCAGGCGTCGCTTGTGCACGATGGCCAGATCGGCGTGCAACTGGTTGGCGTAACGTTCAGCGACTTTCACCCGGCCGGCGTCGGGCGACACGACGACGAGATCACCCTCGAGGGCGCCGAGTCGCTCCACGAGCACCGGCATGGCCGTGAGATGGTCCACGGGGCCGTCAAAGAAGCCCTGGATCTGACCCGAGTGCAGATCAATGCTGATGAGTCGGTCGGCTCCGGCGGCGGCGAACATGTCGGCAATCAACTTGGCCGTGATGGGTTCGCGGCCCTCGGACTTGCGATCCTGACGGGCGTACCCGAAGGCCGGACATACAACCGTGATCCGCTTCGCCGAGGCCCGCTTGGCGGCATCCACCATGATGAGTTGTTCCATGATGGCGTCGTTGACCGACAGGCCGTTGACGCTGCCGTGACTCTGGATGATGAACACGTCGGTGCCCCGCACTGACTCCCCGAAACGGCAGTGCAGTTCCCCGTTGGAGAACTCGGCAATGTTGGCGTCACCGAGAGGCTCTCCGAGCCGCGCTGCAATCTCCTCGGCGAGCGGGAGATTCGATCGTCCCGAGACGAGGTGCAGTCGCTTCTTGCTGACGAGTTCCATCAGTCCCTCTCCCCGGCGGGGGCCTGACCCCCCGTTGCGCCCGGCGGCGCCAAGTCTGTCATGTCCACTGACCCGGCCCGAACCACCGAATCACTCCTTGGGGCCGGATGGATCGATCTCGACGAACGATCCGGTCCGGGTTCGGGGTGCAAGCTCCACCCCGGGCCGCAGGACCGCATATGGACCGACGACACAACCGTCGCCAATCGCTGCCTCCAGTCCATTGGCATAGGAGATGCTCACGTTGGCCCCGACCGTGCAGTCCGTCAGGCGAACCTCCGGGCCGATCTCGGTACCGCTCCCCACCACGCAGGCCCCCTGCAGCATGGTGCCGGGGAACAAGGTCACGTCCCCGGCGAGTTGCACCGTGGTGTCGACGTAGGTGGTGGTGGGGTCCACCATGGTCACCCCGGCCCGCATGAGGGCGTCGTTGGTTCGCCGACGCAATTCGGCCTCCGCCGCTGCGAGCTGAAAGCGGTCGTTGACCCCCTGGGTCTCCGCCGCATCAGGGACGGTGACCGCACCGACCAGGTAACCAGCCTCGGCGAGAACCTCGACCACATCGGTGAGGTAGTACTCGCCCTGGGCGTTCTGCGGCTCGAGACGACGCAGCGC
>JALRFT010000138.1 GCA_023261915.1 Acidimicrobiales bacterium
CCATCCGATGGGTCCCGGGCGCCGACAGCGCTGCGCTCCTCGCTCGGGCGAAGCCGGCCGAGCACCTCCACCTCGGTGCCGGGCAGCGGCGGATCCTCGACGCCGAGGGGAACGAATCCGCGATTCACGAGCACGACCCGACCGTCCTCGCTGACGAGACCGGCGACACCGAAGCCGGTGGCGGGCAGTCCCTCGAGGAGGTCGTGGCCGAGCGGGATGACTACCGCGACGCCCTCCTCCGGGTGAAGGCCGAGTTCGATAACTACCGCAAGCGGGTTGCCCGCGAGCGGGATGCCATGGTGCAGCAGGCCTCGGCCCAGCTCGTGGCCGAACTCCTTGTCGTGCTCGACTCGTGCGATGCCGCCGTCATCCAGGGCGCTATCGATGTCGAGCCGGTGCACAAGGCACTGCTCGATCTCCTCGTCAAGGAAGGCCTCGAGATCCTGCCGTCCTCCGACGTTCCCTTCGATCCCCACCTCCACGAGGCCGTGCTCCACGAGGAAGGTGACGGTGGGGAGAGCGTCGTCGTCGAGACGCTGCGCACCGGATACGTGTGGCAGGGCTCCGTGCTGCGCCCAGCCATGGTCCGGGTGCGTGGCTGACGTCGAGCAGCTGATGGCAGGAGGCTGAGATGGCCGCCCAGCGGGAATGGTTCGAAAAGGACTACTACAAGGTCCTCGGTGTGGCGTCCGACGCCGCCGCCAAGGACATCACCAAGGCTTACCGGAAGTTGGCCCGTCAGTATCACCCCGACGCCAACCCCGATGATCCCGGTGCCGAGGAGCGCTTCAAGGAGGTT
Organism: Acidimicrobiales bacterium; assembly: GCA_023261915.1. Taxonomy (GTDB): domain Bacteria; phylum Actinomycetota; class Acidimicrobiia; order Acidimicrobiales; family Acidimicrobilacustridaceae; genus M30B73. The sequence continues at coordinate 800 of JALRFT010000138.1, forward strand.
TCGGCCGCCTACGACGTTCTCGGTGACGAGACCAAGCGGGCCGAGTACGACCAGGTCCGCACCATGGGTCCCATGGGCGGCTTCGCCGGGCCGGGTGGTCCGGGCGGGCCCGGCGGCATGGGGGGCTCGTTCACTGCCGATGATCTCGGCGGACTGTTCGGCAACCTGTTCGGCGGCGGAGCCCCCGGCGGTCGTCGTGGCGGCCGGGCTGGTGCCGGACCTCGGCGCGGCGACGATCTCGAAGCTGAGCTGACGCTCGGGTTCCATGACGCCATCGCCGGGCTGACCACCACCATCCAGCTGGCCTCGGAGGTCGGGTGTCCGGTGTGCGGTGGCTCAGGCGCGCGCCCGGGCTCGTCACCGCAGACGTGTGGCGTATGTGGTGGGCGTGGGGTGAACGAGGACAACCAGGGCTTCTTCTCCTTCTCGTCACCATGTGTGGCATGTGGCGGTCGGGGGAGTGTCATCACCGACCCGTGCACCCAGTGCAGCGGCTCGGGCGCCGTGCATCGAACCCGCGATGTGAAGGTGCGGATTCCGGCCGGGGTGGCCGAGGGCCAGCGCATCCGTCTGAAGGGTCGTGGCGGTCCCGGTCGAAATGGCGGACCACCCGGCGATCTCTTCGTTCTCGTTCACGTCACCCCTGATCGGTTGTTCGGTCGCAAGGGCCGGGACCTCACCCTCACGGTGCCCGTGACTTACCCCGAAGCGGTGCTTGGGACCACGGTCAAGGTGCCGACACCCCTTGGCGGCCCGGTCACCATCAAGGTTCCGGCTGGCACGCCGTCGGGCAAGGTGCTGCGGGTCAAAGGACGCGGCGTCGCCACGTCGAAGGCCACCGGAGACCTGCTGGTCACCGTCGAGGTGGTCGTCCCCACCGAGCTCGACGACGCCCAGCGCGCCGCGGTGGAGTCATTGGCATCGGCCACCTCGGGGTCCCCGAGGACGCATCTGGGAGTCGAGGCATGAGTACCTGCTGGGGTCGTAGGCTGAAAGTGGCACGTAACCACCGCAAGGTTGTCGGGAGGTGAGCGGGATGGAAGGTTCACGCCGTGGGGCGGTGTACGTCATCTCCGTTGCCGCCGAACTCGCCGGGGTTCATCCCCAGACGTTGCGCATCTATGAGCGCAAGGGCCTGCTCGAACCCGCCCGTACCAGCGGTGGTAGCCGTCGCTACAGCGAGGACGACCTGCGTCGTCTGGCCCGCATTGCGGAGCTGACCGAACAGGGTCTCAATCTCGCCGGCGTCAAGCGGGTCCTCGCCCTCGAGGCCGAGGTCGAGCGCCTCCAAGACGAGGTCGTTCGTGCCCGACGGGACGCCGTCGAGGCCGTGGAAGCGGCCCATCGGGAGCACCGGCGGGATCTCGTGCCGCTGCGCCAGACCGTGGTCCGCTTCGGGCCTTCCTGAAATCGATCGGCTAGACGTCGGTCCGATTCGAACTCACGCCGCAGATCTCACCACGGTCAAGACAGAGCGAGGTGAGATGGGCGAGTTCTTCTCGTGACCATCCATTCATCACGTCGCCGTGACCCGTCAGCATCGATCCTGAAGCCAACCGGAGTCCCACCGGGTCGCCGTCGAAGTCGTAGCGAAGGGCGAGGATCAACTGCACGATGTGGACGGGGTGCGTGCTGGGGCACTCCCCGGCGTTGCTGTAGGCGGTGTGGGCACGGTGATCGACGCTGTCGAGACTCTCGCCGTCCCAGCAGTCGGGGAAGGTGAGCCGCAGGGCGAGTGGCGCCCGGGGCGAGCAGTCGCGGGGGAGGACCGTCAGGTTGTCCGACGCCCCGCACGTCCACCCGACTACGCCCGTCGATTGGGGCTCCTCTGCACCGGGGTTCCCGGCGAGCATCTTGAGCCCGAGGGGCCAGGGCCGGACGTCGGAGGCCTCCACACCGACGCCGGTGCGGTAGTAAGCCACGAGTTCGTCAGGCGCCACCCGGGTGTCGCCGTTGAACAGGGCCGGGACCCAGTACGCCGCCGTGTCGGCCTTGTTCTGGCACGAGGTTGCCGTTCCGAGCAGCGACTCGCCGTTGCTGAAGGCGTCGGTCGCAATGGAGCCGAAGAACTCGTGGAGATGGGACGCGCCCGGACTGTTGGGGTGCACGATTGGGTCGTTGGGGGCGGTGTGACTCGGTTCGCATTCAACGATGAACTGAGGGTGTCGACCCTGTGGTCCCAATCGGACCGGGGCTGGATTCGGTTGGGCCGAGGCCTGCGTCGCCGTGGCGTGTCCGCTGTGGTCCCCGCCGCCGGTCGGGGAGGACCCGGACCGGGCGGTGACGACCGCAGCTGCAGCAGCGATGACCACGATGACCGCGGCTGCGACCACCGCTGTCTTGACCGGCGATGGTCGCCGTCGAGGTTCGGGGTTGTCAGTCATGGCCTGGCGGTGTAATCACCACCGCCATCTCAGCCCGCGGGCCGGGTCGGGACGGCAATGGCCGCCAGGTCAACCTGCTTGGGCCCGCGTGCCGGCGTGGCCGGGGCGTTGGCCGCATCGGGCATGTTCGGCTGGGATGCTGGGATCGGCGTGGTGCGCCAGTCCTTCTCCGGCGGCCGTTCCGAGGCGATCAGATTCACGAGGTCGAGAGCGCCGTCGTTCCAGTCGCCACTGCCGGTACCGGTGCACGGAGCCAGTGTTTGGAGATTGGCGGGTGCGCTGGTCGCTGCCTGATTGTCAGAGAAGCAATTCTTGAGGGCAGCGAGGTCGGGCTGGAGGTCACCGACGCCGATGTCGGCGAGACCCGAGTCGGAAACGACGTTGCCGATGATCTGGTTGAACTTCGGTGACCAGAGCACGAGGTCGTCAATGTCCTCGGGGGCAACGGTGGGTTCGGCAGCCTGCGAACAGGGCTGGGTGAGCAGCGCGTCGTTGTCGTTGGGCACGTCGCTGGCGCCTTCCTCGGGGAAGGGCACCACGCCGATACCGACTCGCTCATGGTTGTAGACCAGATTTCGTTCGGCGATGTTGCGTATGCCGCCGGCTATCAAGATGCCGTTGCCCATGGCGAGCAGTGCCACGTCCATGGCTGGTGTGTCCG
>JALRFT010000230.1 GCA_023261915.1 Acidimicrobiales bacterium
CGCTGCTGGCCGGGTTCACCACGTAGGGGGCGTGAACGAAGATCGGCAGGGCGCCCTTTGCCAGACTCTCCTCATCGCCATGGGTGACCGGTGGGGCCCAGTTCCGGGGGGCTGAAAGGTTTACCTGGATCACCTCGGCGCCTCGGTCGGCGGCGCCTTGGAGTGGGTCTTGTCGTGGCACGTGGGACCCGATGGGGGTCAGGCGATCCACATCTCGCTCTTGCGCCAGAGCCACTCGGCCAGTTCCGGCGTCGCCACAGCGCTCGGTTCCTTCGGGGCGCAATCGGCGTAGTACCCGCCGGACTGACCGCTGAGGTCGTCGGAGGTGGCGCACCACAGGGACGTCTGGGCCCCCTCAGTGGTGGTGGCCATCTTCCGGGTCATGAGCGATCGGACCGGTTCGGGAACCCGGCGCCAGATGTCTGATGCGATCACTCCCGGATGGAGAGCGTGCACGCCGAGATCGGTCGCAGGTACGCGGCGGGCGAGCTCCTGGGCGAACAGGACGTTGGCGAGTTTCGACCGGGCGTACTCGGGCAGCCCGGTGATGCTGCGGGTTGCGCTGCGCAGACGGTCCTCGGGCAGACCTTTGGCGTGGTAGTGCGAGTCCGAAGACACGACGACCACTCGCGGAGCGTCCCCGGCGAGGACGAGATCGAGCACTCCGGTCACGAGGGCGAAGTGGCCGAGATGGTTGACTCCGAAGGCCAGTTCGAAACCTTGCGCCGTGCGGCCTCGCTGGCCGGCCACTCCGGCGTTGGCGATCAAGACGTCGATGGGCCTGCCGTCGGTAAGGAGGGCGTCGACGGCTCGTTGCACCGACTCGAGATCGGCGAGGTCCAGCGGGAGGTGCTCGAGATGGTCGTTCCCGGTGGCGAGATGAATGGTCTCCATTGCGGTTGTCGTGGCCGCCACGGATCGGCCGGCGAGGATGATCCGGTGGCCGTGGGAGGCGAGACCCTCAGCAGTGGCCCGGCCGATGCCGGTGTTGGCCCCAGTTACCAGGAACGTCCGAGAGGGGGTGGAGAACATGTCGAATGCTGAGGGTATCGGGGCATCAAGCAGTCGCCTGCTGTGCAGTTCTGGAGCGGGCGACGAGAATCGAACTCGCATTCTCAGCTTGGGAAGCTGATGTTCTGCCATTGAACTACGCCCGCGAGGTCCCTGACCCTACCCAACACCGTCGGCCCGAGGCACACCGGTCACCCCAGCGCTGCCGACTAGCCTCGGCGCCGTGATCCTCTCTGACCGTTCCATCCGAGAAGAAGTGGCCGCCGGCCGCATCGTGATCGAGCCGTTCAACGACGCTTGTGTCCAGCCCAGCTCGGTCGATCTGCACATTGATCGCCACTTCCGGGTGTTTCGCAACCACACCATGGGCCTCATCGACGTGAAGCAGAACCTGGAAGACCTCACCGAACTCATCGAGGTCGCTGACGACGACGATCCCTTCATCCTTCATCCCGGGGAGTTCGTCCTCGGGTCCACGCTCGAGCGGGTAGCGGTTCCCGACGACCTCGTTGCCCGTCTCGAGGGCAAGAGTTCTCTGGGTCGCCTTGGGCTGTTGATCCACTCCACCGCCGGGTTCGTCGATGCTGGCTGGGACGGACAGCTCACGCTCGAACTCTCCAACGTCGCCAACTTGCCGATCACGCTCTACGCCGGAATGAAGATCGGCCAGATCAGCTTCATCAAGATGACGACCGCGGCGGAGAATCCCTACGGCTCGTCAGTCGTGGGATCGAAGTATCAGCACCAGCGTGGTCCGCGACCGAGCCGGTACTGGGAGAACTTCTCCTGACACGATCTCGCTAGGCGTCCCACCTCGGGGACCAGCGACTGGTGTCAGCTCATTGAGGTGTCGGGGGCTCGCAGCGCGTTGGCTTCACCCTCTTCGATGGCCTCGAGCATGTGCAGGGCAATGTCACCGACCTTGACCTGCTCCTCGTCGACACCCTCACCCTTCACACCGTCGTCGATCATGATGTAACAGAACGGACATGCCGTGGCGATACGGGTCGCACCGGTGGCGAGCAGTTCCTGGGAACGCTCCACGTTCACCTGCTTGCCGGTGTGCTCTTCCATCCACATGCGGGCACCGCCGGCACCACAGCACATGCCCTTGGTTCCGTTGCGGCCGGCCTCAACCACTTCGACGCCGCCGATGGAACCGATGCGGAAGGCGTATTCTCGCCCAAGCATCAAAACATACTTGTTTTCGAGTTTGTCCAATCCAGGACAGCCCATGGTAATCTGCTTTGATACTATGCAGATGGAGATCGATGTCAACTGAACTGAATCAGTCTGATCAGATGCGGCCCTTTTGATGAACTGAATGTCACTTCCAGGCCTCCTTCAACAATCGCTGCTCTGTTGGGGTGCGGAGCTGGGTGATAGGCTGAGCCTGAATGATAATTCTCCGACTTGTGCTTTGCTAGCGGATTGAAACATGCGTTTATTCAAGCCCGAGGGGAAAAGAAGCCCGCCGGCTCTTCCTCAATGCCGGTCTAATACCCAGAATAAGAGGTCAATAAGTCAACCTGAGCACTGCATGCTCCGGCTCGCTCCTCAGAGCTCCCAGACGAGTGAGACGACCAATCGGTCAATTCATCATCATGGGCATCAGTACGGATGAGCTGCCAGTGGGTCACCGGGGGGCTCGC
>JALRFT010000029.1 GCA_023261915.1 Acidimicrobiales bacterium
TCCGGTCGCCCCGATGGCGGCATGCACGGTATTGAGATCGGTCGCCGACGTGGCGGTGGCCATGCCGAGGAACTGGTCGACAAATGCGGGACGCACCAGGGCGGCGTCGCCATAGGCGAACGCCCGCTCCGGTGTCCACGGCATGCCGGGGGGTGCGACGACGGGACCCCAGTCCGTGCTCCACAGGGTGCGCTCAACCGTTCGGGTCGTGCGGTCAGCCACCTCGATGCTCACAGGTATCGCCGTCATGTTCACCGTCGTGTCACCCACCCGGTACGCCGTCGGGTTACCCGGCACCAAATCAAGATCGACGTAGGTGAGGCGCTGACCGCCAGAGGGAACCTGGGTCCAGGCCAGAGACTCGTTGAAGCCGTTGAACACGCCGGGTACCCCGACGAGGGACATGCCGTACACATTCAGTTCGCCGGGGACGGTGAGGTGGTTCTCCCACAGGGCCAGCTCTCCCTCCCACGGGAACGCCGTGGCCGACGCGAGCATCGACGTCGAGGTGCCCGTCGCCCCCCGGCCCAGCGCCCACGCCACCGCTTCGAGGTCACTCGCCGCCGGCAGCACCGGTGGGCCGGTGGACGCCACGCTGCCCGCCGGGTCAGGTGGCTGGGCCGATGCAATGGCGGCGACCAGGCGACGGCCGCTCGCCACCATGGCGACGTCGTGGTGGTACGCCACGAGATCGAGGGCATCGATGGGGCCGAGCCAGCCGGCACCTGCGCACCAGCCCGGCACGGCGTCGGCACCAGTGTCAGCCAGCCACGCCGAGACTCCGGCGGCGTAGCCCTCGGTCATGGCCCGGGCCTCGGGGCTCAACGTGGGCCACAGCGCCTCCGCCCGACCACGCAGGTTCCACGCCCGGTACACGAGATCCGATTCGACGTAGGCACCCGATGGTCCCGCCCCGTGCCAGCGGGCCCGTTCTCCGCGCACCTTGGTGATCTGGTCGAAGAGTTCACACCCCCGATCGGCAGCGGCCGCCCAGCCTTGGCCGAACCCCGCACTGCCGAGATCCGCAGCCGTGATGTGGGGGATGCCGTGGGCCGTGTAGGTGATGGTGGCGAGGTAGTCACCGGGACCGGCAACGGGTGCCGTCGTGTCCACAGGGGCTGCCTCGGGTTCAGCGGAGGCACACCCGGCGATCAGGACGGTGGCGGCGGCCAACCCAGCGAGCCACCGCACCCCGCGGCGGGACGAGCGGGACCTGGGGGTACGCAGCGGCACGACCGAACCCTACCGCCGAGGTGACACCACCAGCAGTCGGCACCACTAGCCTTCGCCCATGACTGTTGCCGACCTGTTCTCCATTGAAGGCAAGACTGCCCTCGTGACCGGTGGCGGCCGGGGCATCGGCGCCATGATCGCCCGCGGCTACCTCGAGGCGGGCGCCGCCCGGGTGTACATCTCGTCCCGCAAGGTTGACGAGCTCGAGGCCGCAGTGGCGGCGTTCGCTGACGTGGGCGAGTGCATCGCCGTCCCTGCCGACCTGTCACGAGCCGAGGAGTGCCAACGCCTCGCCGCCGAGGTGTCGACGCGCGAGAGCGGTCGTCTCGACATCCTCGTCAACAACGCCGGCGCCAACTGGGGTGCCCCCTTCGCCGAGTTCCCCGACAGTGCCTGGGACCGGGTGCTCGACGTCAACGTCAAAGGCGTGTTCCACCTCACCCAGGCCCTCGCCCCCGCCCTCGCCGCGGCGGGCACGGCCCGCAACCCGTCACGGGTCATCAATATCGGTTCCATCGACGGCATCCGGGTGCCTGAAATGGACACCTACTCCTACTCGGCGTCGAAAGCGGCCGTGCACCACCTCACCCGGGTGCTCGCTCGTCGACTCGGTCGCGACAACATCACGGTGAACGCCATTGCCCCGGGGCCGTTTGAGTCGAAGATGATGGCAGCCACGCTCGACGCCTTCCGTGACCACATCGAGGCGGCGAGTCCGTTCGGTCGCATCGGCGAACCCGACGACATTGCGGGGGCGGCGATCTACCTGGCGTCCCGGGCGACCGCATGGGTGACCGGAGTGATTCTGCCTGTCGATGGCGGCATGGCGACCACCGTGTGATCACACCTCGGGTGTGGGCGAGCCCCGACCGGGACTCAGATGAAGAACAGCACCCAGGCGAGAATGCCGAGTACGAAGAGCAGGCCGACGAGCACGGCGATGACCACCGGGGCCGGCCCACGGGAGTTGCGGAACTCCCCGAAGGCCACGAGATCCTCCCGGGATCGACGCAGCCGGTAGGCGTTGTCGGCGGGAGTCCCCACCTTGGGGAGGTGGTCGTGGGACTTGTGGGAGGCCGCCGTCTGGTGGCGGGCAGCCCGTGCCTCATGGGCCCGCTGGCGGGACGCCCGCTGCTTCGCCTTCTTCGACTTGGCCATGGCGGCACACTACTGCCCACCTGCCGTGACCGGGTTCAGGGTGTGAACCGGACTCGGAGCGGGCACCATTGGGGGGTGGATGACGCATCTCTCGTGGGCAGGGCGGCACTGACCGGCCGGGCACTGCTGGCCACACCGGTCATTGGCGACGACCGTTTCGCCCACTCGGTGATCCTGCTCGTGGAACACGACGCCTCGGGTGCGCTCGGCCTCGTGTTGGACCAATGCACCTCGACCCCCCTCGATGCCGTCCTGCCCGACTGGGCTGAGCACGCGGCGGCGCCAGCTGTGGTGTTCACCGGTGGCCCGGTGGCTGCCGACCGGGCCCTAGGCCTCGTCCGCCTCCGGCCCGGAGCGCACCCCATCGGACCCAACGACACGGTCACCGCCATCCCCCGCCTCGGCGGTGAGGTCGGACTCATCGACCTCTCCGCCGACCCCGACGACCTCGACACCGTGTTGGGGGTCGGCGGCTGTGTGCGCGTGTTCGCCGGGTACGCCGGGTGGTCCCCCGGCCAACTCGAGGCCGAGATGAGTGCCGGCGCGTGGTGGACCGCCGAGATCAGCGTCGACGACGTGTTCGATCCGGACCCCGGCACCCTGTGGCAACGCGTGGTCGGGCGTCAGCCCGGCGAACGCTCCCTGTTCGCCCGGTTCCCCGGCGACCCCAACCTGAACTGAGAGGGCGGCACGCCCCCGCTACGGTGCCACTGTGAGCGAACTCACCCATCTCACCGACGGTGCCTACGTGTGGCTTGGCACCCCAGCGCACCACGGCGCCCCCAATGCCGGAGTCATCGTGGACGACGACGGCATCACCGTCGTGGACACGTTGCTCGTTCCCTCACAGTCATCGACCCTCGCTGACGTGCTCGCCACCTTCGACGTGCCCGTGCGACGCGCCGTGTACACGTCGAGCCATGCGGAGTACACCGGGGGATCTCAGACGTTTCGCTTCGCCGCCCGCTACGGGTCACCGCAGACCTCGGCTCTGATGGACGCCCCGGCCAACACCGAAGCGTTCAAGCGTCTGCACCCCGAAGTGGCCGACGAGTTCGACGATCTCGATACTCGCCCGGTGTCCCACACGGTCGACGCCGCCGTGTGGCTCACCACGTCGGTGTGTCTCGTCCCTACCGGCGGCCAGATGGACCAGAACCTCGTGGCGTTCGTGCCGGGTGCGGAGACCCTCTTCGCTGGCGCCATGTGCACCTTCGGGGTTACTCCCAACTGTTTCGACGGCGATCCGGTGCGCTGGGCGGAGGCGCTCGGAGACCTCGCCGAACTGGCGCCGCGGATCGTGCCCGGTCTCGGCCATGTGGGCGGACCCGACGACCTGCTCGCCCTGCAGGCGTACCTCTGGGCCTGTGCCGAGGCGAACGGCGACCCCACCCGCCTCGCCGACGGTCCATGGGAAACGTGGTCGGACCGCCAGTTCGATGTCGTGAACGTGGAACGGGCCGCCATGCTGGCCGCTGGGGATCCGTCGCCTCCACCGTCGATGCTGCGACTCCTCGGTCTTTCCACCTGAAACCAGCGTGACGATAGGGTCTGCGGCGTGGGAGCAGAGACCCGAGACCAACTCATCGACGCTGCGATCCGCACCATCGACGCCCACGGCGAGGCGGCACTCCGCATCCGGGAGGTGTCCGAAGAGGTCGGGGTGGCGTACACCTCCGTCTACCACTTCTTCGGCAGCCGGGAAGGCCTCGTGGAGGCGGCCCAGTTCGAACGCTACCGACGCGACCTCTTCGGTCCCCTTGAGGTGTTCGAGGCCGCCGTGGCCACGGCCTCGACCAAGGGAGAGTTCCGCTCGGCCATCGAGGGAGTCCTCAACTGGGTGTTCACCATCGAGCGGGCACCCAACCGCCTTGACCGGTTGAGTGCCCTCGGGAGCGCTCTGGGTCGTGATGATCTCGCCGCAAGATTCGCCGAACTCCACGAGGAGTACTTCACCGCTCTCGCCGGTCTGCTCATCGGACCTCAGCAGCGGGGCTGGATCCGGCCTGGTCTCAACCTCCGCATGGCGGCCGCGTGGTACAGCGCACTTGTCCTCGGCCGGTCTCTCATCGAATTTGGCGGCGGCGATCCAGAACATGCCGCGTGGAACGAAATCACCACGGAAGCCA
>JALRFT010000087.1 GCA_023261915.1 Acidimicrobiales bacterium
CGAGCAACTGCTGGGCCTCGGCCAGCGGACGGTTGATCACCTGGGGCACCAGAACCTCATCGGCGTTGGAGCGCGACAGGTTCACCCCGATGAGAAACAGACCGAGCGCCACCACGATGAGACCGAGCACCAACAGTGCGGCGGCCCAGCCCCGACCCCGACCCCCCCGACCGGGAGGGGCCGTTCCGGGGCCGGGTGGCCCACCGGCGATGGGAGCAACCGGTGGGGGCGGCGTCGAGGTCACAGCCGTAGCGGCCACCCGCTGACCGGCGAGGAACCGCTGCAGGTCAGCCTCGACGTCACCGGCACTGGCGTAACGCTGCTCGGGATCTTTGCGTAACAACATGGCCGTGATGGCCTCAAGAGGAGCGGGCACCCCCGCTGCCGCCATCGACGGCACCGGTTCCTGCACGTGCTTGTAGGCGATCGCCACCGGCGTGTCACCGCTGAACGGCGGTGCGCCCGTCAACATCTCGTACAGCACACAGCCCAGTGAGTAGAGGTCACTGCGCTGGTCGATGGTGCGGCCCTGGGCTTGTTCGGGTGAGAAGTAGGTAGCGGTTCCCATCACCGCCCCGGTCTGGGTCAGGTTGACCCGGTCACCGGCGACGAGGGCCTGGGCGATACCGAAGTCGGCGACCTTCACTTCGCCGACACTCGAGATCATGATGGTCCCCGGCTTCACGTCACGGTGCACGACACCGTGCCGGTGAGCGAAGTCGAGGGCGGCGGCGACCCGCGACGCAATCTCGGCCGCCTGCACGGCGGGGAGCGGGCCGCCACTACGGATCAGTTGCGACAAGCTCTGCCCGTCGACGTACTCCATGACAATGAAGTACGTCCCGAACTCCTCACCCCAGTCGTGGATGGCCACGATGTTGCCGTGGGTCAGTCGGGCGGCGGCCTGCGCCTCCCGACGGAACCGCTCCACGAAAGTCTCGTCGCGGGCGTACTCGGGGAACAACACCTTGACGGCCACCGGACGGTTCAACAGCCGGTCCTCGGCGAGGTACACGTCAGCCATCCCGCCACGCGCCAGTCGCCGCTGCAGCTCGTAGCGGCCGTTGAACACCGTGGGTTCGAGCGGCTCGCCACCACCCGTTTCCGTGGGTGCACCGGGGGTGTCAGACATCGGCGCCAGCCTAACGACCCGCCCGAGGCGGCAGGGCCAGCGCGGCGTCGAGGACGGTCCGGGCAATCGGTCCGGCGATGGAGGCGCCTGTGGCGTCACCACCCTCCTGGTTCAACACGACGACGGCGAGCGCCAGATGGGCCTCACCGGGAGGCCCGGCGAAGGCGACGATCCACGTGTGCTGGCGTTCCGGCTCGCCGAAACCGAGCTGGGCGGTACCAGTCTTCCCGCCGACCTCAACGCCGTCGGTGGCGAGCACGGAAGCGGTGCCACGAGTGGCGACGTCCACCATGGCGTCACGCAGGATCTGGTTCTGGGACGGATCGAGTGGCGTGAGCCACGTGCGTCGTTCGTCACGCCGCACCACCCCACCACCCCGATCGGTGATCTCGCGCACCACGCTCGGCATCATCATCACCCCGCCGTTGCCGATGGCCCCGGCGACCAGCGCCATCTGCAGCGGGGTCGCCACCACGTCGTTTTGTCCAATGGAGGCCTGAGCCAACTTGGGGAGGTCCCGCGTGAAGTCGGTGGGGAACACCGACTGGGCCGGATTGGGCAGGTCGATGGGCGCCGACGAGTTGAACCCGAAGGCCTCAGCCCCGGCGACCATGCCCTCGGGTCCCACCGTTTCAACCCCCATGCGGGAGAACGCCGTGTTGCACGACACCCGCAGGATCTGCACGAGATTTCCCCCACATGCCGAACCGCCGAAATTGGTGATGGGAACTTCGGTGAGTGGCGGCACCCAGGCGCTCTCCACCGGGTAGACGGGTTCGGTCGCCGTCACCGTCCCCTGGCGGATGCCTGAACCAGACGTCACGAGTTTGAAGGTCGACCCCGGGAAGTAGCGCTCCTGATAGGCCTTCGCCAACAGCGGGTTCCCCGGGGCGTCAACTAGGTCGTCCCACGCTGTCTGGGAGGCTCCGAGATCGACCGTGGATAACGCGTTCGGATCGAACGACGGGCTGGACCACAACGTGAGGATCTCTCCGGTACGCGGGTCGAGGACCACGACCGAACCCTCCCGGTCCCCAAGTGCCTCAGCGGCCACCTGTTGCAGACCGGCGTCGACCGACAGACGGACGTCACCGACCGTGGGCTTGTCAGCAAGAAGGTCCCGCCACCCCGACAACTGCTGGCCGAACGTGGAGCCGGTCAGTTCGTCGTTGTAGGTGTCTTCCACGCCGGTGGCCCCATAGAGGAACGAGAAGTACCCGGTGACGGGCGCCATCAACGCCCCGAGGGGATAGCGGCGTTCCCGCACGAACCCGCCGGCGTCACTCACCTCCACCGTCTCGGCGACGATCCGCTCGTCGGCGGAAATGATGAGGCCACGTTCCCGGGAGAAGTCACGCTGGATCTGCCGGGTGTTGGCCGGGTTGTCCCGGTAGTCGTCAGCCCGCAGGACCTGCACGAGATTGAGTTGCACGAACAGCACCACATATACGGCGATGAGCACGACGCCGAGTCGACGGATCTGGCGATTCACGGCGACCCAACCCCCACCGTCGCCGCGTACCCCCCGCGCTCGGCCGCCCGTCGGTTGTTGCCGTCAGAAATGCGCACCAACAACGCCACGAGAAGCCAACTGCCCAAAAGACTCGACCCGCCGTAGGAGACGAACGGCAGAGTGATGCCGGTCAACGGCAGCACCCGGGTCACCCCGGCGACGATGATGAAGGCCTGCACCCCCAACAAGGCCGACAGTCCCGTGGCCAACAGCGTGTCGAACGGGTTGTCGGCGCGCACTGCCGTGCGCAGGCCGGTGCCGACGAGAAGGAGAAAAGCGGCGAGCACCGCGGTGGCCCCGAGAAGACCGAGTTCCTGGGCGATGACGGCGAAGATGAAGTCGGTCTCGGCCACCGGAATGGCCACCTGCCCGGACTGGCCCAAACCTGTCCCGAGGATCCCGCCGTCGGAAATTGCGAACGTGGACTGGGCGATCTGATAGCCCTCGCCGGCCACGTCCTGCCACGGGTCTAGCCACACCCGTACCCGGCGCTGCACGTGATCAAAGGTGCTCCAGGCGAACACGGCGCCAACGGCGAACAGCGTTCCCCCGACGGCCAGGTACGACGCCCGTGACGTGGCAACCCACAACATCACGACGAACAACGCGAAGAACAGCAAGGACGATCCGAGATCGGTCTGGTACATCATCACGAGCAGCGACACGCCCCACGCCACCAGCACCGGCCCGAGATGCTTGGGGTCGGGGATCCGCAGACGGCCCACCCCCCACGACCCCATGGCCAACAACTCACGCTTTTCCACCAGGTAGGCGGCAAAGAACACGGCGAGGGCCACCTTGGCGAACTCGCCCGGCTGGAACGTCACTGGTCCGAGTGACACCCAGATGCGGGCACCACCCACGGTCGTGCCCAACGGCGTAAACGGCAGAGCGATGAGGATCAGACCAAACAACCCAATGGTCCACCGGTAGGTAGAGAGGTTGCGACTGTTGCGCAACACGGCGAGCACACCGGTGAACAACCCGATACCGAGAATTGTCCACATCATCTGCAACCCGGCGAGTTCCGGATCAATGCGAGCGATCATGACGTAGCCCAAACCGTTGAGCACGGCCGCCAAGGGCACGAACGAGGGGTCAGCCTGAGGCGCCACCCATCGCATCACGAGATTCGCAACGACCAACAGGCTGGCGAGACCCGCTGCGAACAGGGCGAATCCGCCGGGAGCCGAGCCGTTGAGGCCGAGACCGGCGAGCAGGTGGGCGCCGGTAACGAACGCCCACACCAGAGCCAGCAGTCCGAGTTCGGTGTTGCGACGCCCCATGCCCGCTCAGGCTCCCGGAGCGGACGTGGGCACCGTGGTCGGCGGCACCGTCGTCGTGGGCCGGGTGGTGGTGGTCGACGCCACCACGGGCGGCGCCGCCTCACCGAGGCGCAGGGCCTGTTGCTCAGCTTCGAGCTGGGAACCCCACACCACTGGCTCGTCCAGGGCCCGGCGACCCACCTCGGTGAGATCGATCACCCGAACCCCAGTCGTCGCCACCTCAACCGGTTCGAGCCACAGCACGCCATCAGGCGGACGGCCTTGGAACACCACCACCTCGGTGCCGTCAGGCCCCACCCCCAGGAACCACGCGTTGCGGGCCCACAGCCCCACTGCCCCCGCCGTAGCCGCGATGAGGAGCACCAACGCGGCGAGAAACACGGCCACCCGCCAGGTGAACCGGCTGCGCGGTACCGCAGGGGCCGCCGGGGGCGACTCCCCTGCCGGCGGCGGGTCGTCACCCGTGTGCACCGACTCGGGATTAACCGGAGCAGGAAGGTCCCGGGGCCCCGTGCCCGAGACGGCGGCGGCGTCCACCACGTCGAGAACCACGACCGTGATGTTGTCGCGCCCACCCGCAGCGTTCGCCCTCGCCACGAGTTCGGCGGCGGCCTCGGTGGGATCCGCCATGCTGCGCAGCACCTCGGTGATGGTGGTGTCGTCAACTTCATTGGTGAGACCGTCAGAGCACAGTAGGTAACGGTCACCGGTGACCGGCGACAGGTCCCACTGGTCGACCTCGACCACGACGTCGACACCGAGGGCCCGCGTAATGACGTTGCGTTGCGGATGCGTCAGTGCCTGCGAGGCGGTGATTCGACCCTCCCGCTCCCACTGCGCAACCAAGCTGTGGTCAACGGTCAGCTGCTCGATCACACCATCACTGGGACGAAGCCGGTAGGTGCGCGAATCACCGACGTTGACAAGACGCAACACGTCGGTCCCGTCGGGCCCCTCACCGCTCACGAGCGAGATGGCAGTCAACGTGGTCCCCATCCCGGCGAGTCCGGGGTCGTCGAACGCTCGGGTGATGACCGTGGCGTTGGCCTGTTCCACCGCTTCGGCAACGGCCGCCGGACCGTCGGCACCGACGAGTTCCACCACGGTCTCGGTGGCCACCGAGGACGCCACCTCACCGCCGCGATGGCCGCCCATTCCGTCGGCCACGATCCAGAGCAGATCCGAGCAGTGATAGGCGTCCTGATTCTCGGTGCGAACCTGACCCACGTCGGTGGCCCCTCCGAAGCGCAGGACGGTCATCGGAATTCGGCCACCACGCCGCCGACACCGAGCCGATCACCGGAG
>JALRFT010000133.1 GCA_023261915.1 Acidimicrobiales bacterium
TCGGTCTCATCCATCACGTACCTGCTCACCGTGCCGTCGTAGGCGTCGACGACCGCCTTGACCGAGTTGCGCATGTAGTTGAGACCTGGCTGCAGCCCACTGTCGACGAGACCGGTGAGGTCAGCTTGCTGGCCGTAGGGCCAGCGACTCGACGTGGTGTAGGCGTCAACCACGTAGTAGATCCGCCCGTTGGCGATGACGGGATAGACCTCGGCGTCAAGGGACAGGAACGGCGCAACTTCCCGGACGCGTTCACGTACGTCGCGGCGGAAGATCAGCTTCGACTCGTCAGTGACAAAGTCAGATACCAACACATTCCAGTCGGCGAACCGGAGGGCGAAGGCCGCCCGGCGAGCGAAGGAACCGATCCCGACACCGTCGTCCCCGTCGTAGCGGAACTCCTGGGTCGCCCCGTTCTCGTCGAGGAAGGCGAGCTCGTTACGGGTGGTGCCGACGATGGCGTAGCCGGCGAAGTCCTCGGCGACGTACAACTCGGGTTGGTTCAGTTCGACGCCGACCAGCGAAGGACTGACCTCCACGGGCAGGTCCCGCACCAAGAAGTCAGGCTGTCCGTTGGAGGTCGTGATGTTGGCGGGGGCGAGCGCCATGCCGTACCCGTGGGTGTAGACGATGTGTTGGTTCTCCCACGTGTCGGGGATCTCGTCCGTGGCGAGCTCGCGGGTGCTCACCAGCGCCTGGGTCAGATTGATGTTCCCGTTGGGATCACGCACCTGGTACCGATCGACCTCAAGACCGAGGAAGCGGTAGAAGCCGAGGCCCGGCTGGAGCCGCTGGAACGTCCGCAGGACGGCGCGAGAGTCAAGGAGCGGGACGTTGCGGATCGTGGCCGGGTTGTTCGCCACTGCGGCGCGACCTTCGGCGATGTCCACCGTGAAGTCGCCGTAGCGGCGCACCTCGACGTCGTTGAGGCCCATGGCGTAGCGGGTGGCCTCGATGTTTCGCTCGACGTAAGGGGCTTCCTTCTGCGAGAGGTCGGGGGTGACCTGGAAACGCTGGATGAAGGCGGGGTAGGCGACACCGACCACGATGGCGACGAAGCCCCACAGCCCCACGGCCACCACCGGCAGCACCCAGCCACGCCGACGGATGTTCACGATGAACAACGCAGCTGACAGCACGGCGATGACGAGCAGGAGATTTAGGGCCGGCAACTCGGCGTTGACCGCCGTGTAGAGCGCACCGGTGACGGCCGAGCGTGTCGAATACACGAGCTCGTAGCGATCGAACCAGTACCCAATGGCCCGCACGACGGCCATCAGCCCCAGCAGGAGCGACAGGTGTGCCTTGACCTGGGGTGTGACCCGGTCGCCAACGGCCTGCAACCGGATGCCCCCGTTGAGGTAGTGGGCAATGGCCGTGATGAAGGTGATCACGACGAGCGAGGCGAACAGCCAGTCAAGGGCAAGCGTGATGAACGGCAGCCGGAACAGGTAGAAGGTGACGTCCATACCGAATTGCGGATCGGTGATGTTGGTGGTGCCGCCGTTGAGGAACAACAGCCATGTCTCCCACTGGGCCGACATCGACACCCCGGCGAGCAATCCGGCGACGACCGAAATCACCACCCGGACGAGGACGGCACGTCGGGACATCAGCGACTGGTAGCGCTTGAGCAACTCGTCGGTGTCAGCAGCACTGGCCGGTGGCGCCAGGCGGTCAGCCACCGTGAGGTTCGCCCACAGGACAACGGCGAATACCAGCGTGAACATCACCGCCAGCGTGACCTTGGCTCCGAGGATGCCGCCCCACACATCGGTCCGCCCGAGGGCGTCGAACCAGAGGAAGTCCGTCCAGAACCCGGCGAGGCCCCGTGCGGAGGCGATGAGCAGGACAATCAGTCCAATGGCAACGATGAGGACAACCCGGCCCCGGCCTGACCCTGACGGACGGGGACGCGACGGCATGTCAGCGGGGGCTCGCACGCCCTCACTCTAGGGCAGTGGCAGCCGGAAACGACATGCGGGTGAGCGGGCTGTCAGCGCCCCTCAGCCCGATTGGCCGCCACGATGTCGATGACTGAGGTGTCACCGCTCAGGGTCGCGAGGTAGGCCAGAGCCTCATCGAGGGTCGCCACCGGCACCACCTCCATGGCGTCCCCCACCCGGGCCCGCGCCTGCTCGGCCTCCTCCACCGGAACGAGATACACCGTCGCTCCCGCTCCCATGGCAGCCGCGGCCTTCTGGGGGACACCGCCCACCCGCCCCACATCACCTGCAGGCGAGATGGTGCCCGTCACCGCCACGGTGCGTCCCCCGGTGAGGTTGCCAGGGGTGAGCACATCAATGACCGCCAGCGTAAAGGCGAGGCCTGCTGACGGACCGATGACGTTGCCCGAGTCGATGGAGACCACAAAGGGCAGGTTGTAGGTGGCGTCGCGGGTGGCCGACCGGACACCGAGGTACGCCCGGCCCGGTTCGTCAGGCCGCTCAGCGAGGGTCACGGGGATCTCCCGGTCGGGCTCGGTGGAGACGGCGGGAGGGCTGCCGGAGTGACCGACCATCATCGATGCCGACTGCGGCTGAACCCCGAGCACCACCTCGTCGCCAGGGGCGAAGGTGGCGAGTACCTCGGTGAGCTCCACGGCAGTGGTGACACGAATCCCACTCACCGAAATGATGACGTCGCCGGGCTGCAGCGCCCCGACGGCGGGGGTGCCGTCCTCAATCTGGATGACGATCGATCCGGTGCCGAGCAACTCGACGTCGTACCCGAGCGCGTTGAGGGCCACGGCCGTGGCCGTGTCCTTGGCGTTCGCCATCAACGCCTCATTGACCTCGCGGTTCTCGTCCCGACCGAGGCCCCCGAGCGCCTGGTCCTCACTTAGGACCTCAATGTCGCCGTCGATCCACGACCGCACCAAACCAAATGGTGTGGTCTGACCGAAGGTGACCGTCAGGTACCCGATCTCCCCCGTGTCATCGGGGTACGTGGTGGCACCCTCCACCGAAATGAGGGGCTCGGTGGCGCGCAGCGAGCCGGGGGCCACGGTGTAATAGGGAACCCGCCAGAACGAGCCGACCAACAGCAACACCACCACGGCGGCGATGCCGCTCGCCAGCCGCCAATCGACCCACCGGCGACGAGAAGCACCGCGTGGCGACTGGTCGTACCCCGACCGGTCCCCGACGTCCTCGCCGGGCATCGGGGCACCACCGGTGGCCGCAGGCTCACCCGGTACGCTCTCGGTCAACGGTGTCTCCTAGTTGGGCCGGCACGGCGCCGGCGACGGGAGACAAGCCTGCCATGAACACCACCCCCGACCATGGTCAGCCGCCCGACGTGGCTGCCCGACGCCGTCAAGCGGCCCTCGCTGGGCACCACGGCGACCGCGACGCCGCAATCGCCTTCCTCCGAGATGACAATCCCGGGGTCCGAGCCACTGCCCTCGGTGCCCTCGTACGGCTCGACATCGTCACCTCCGACACCCTCCAGCAACTCGTCGATGACCCAGCCGCGTCGGTGCGACGTCGCCTCGCCGAGGAGATCGGGAGACACCACAATTCTCTGGCACCGTCGCAAACCGCTTCCCAACTCCGGAGCGCCGTAACCGAGGGTGAGATCCTGCTCACCCTGCTTGGTGACGACGATGCGCTGGTGGCCGAAGCGGCGGCATGGGCCCTCGGTGAGCTGGTGTCATCCGACGCCGCCGACCTGCCACCACCGTTCGCTCGCAACGCCGTCGACGCTCTTGGGCACACGGCGACCGGCCACGACGACGCCTTGGTGCGAGAGGCGGCGGTGGCTGCCTTGGGCGCCATTGGGGACCCCGCCAGCGTGGACTCGGTGCTGACCGCTACCTCCGACAAGCCCGCCGTCCGGCGGCGGGCCGTCATTGCCCTAGCGGCGTTCCTCGGCGAGCCGGGTGTCGACGAGGCCCTCAACCGGGCCACCACCGATCGTGACTGGCAGGTCCGTCAGGCAGCTGCCGTCCTTCTCGACCCCCATCGGTGACCAACCGAGGATGGCGTCAGCGTTCATCCATGAACATCGCCCGCAACTGGTCGTAGGCCTCGATGCAGTGACCGGCACCGAGTACGACGCACTCAAGGGGGGCGTCGACGAGGTTCACCGGGACCGCAGTGTCATGGCTGAGTCGCTGATCGAAGCCTCGAAGGAGTGCCCCGCCACCGACGAGATGGATGCCCTGTCCGATGAGGTCCTGGGCGAGTTCGGCCGGAGCCTGACCCAGACAGGTCACCACTGCCTCCGCCATGGCCGACACCGGTTCGTCGATGGCCTCGCGCACCTCAGCGGCGGTGAGCACGACCGTCTTGGGCAGGCCACTCATCAGTTCCCGCCCCCGCACCTCAGCGGCGAATTCGTCTTGGGTGGGCCACGCTGACCCGATGGTGACCTTGATCTCTTCCGCCGTGCGCTCACCGATGGCAATGCCGTACTCACGGCGCACCCAGGTCTGGATGGCGGCGTCGATGTCGAACGAGCCGACCCGCACCGCCTCGAGCGCCACCACTCCTCCGAGGGAGATGAGGGCCACTTCACTGGTGCCACCACCGATGTCGACCACCATGTTGCCGAGCGGTTCGTGAATGGGGAGTCCAGCGCCGATGGCGGCGGCCATGGGCTGTTCCAACAGGTGTGCCTCGGCCGCACCGGCCCGACGGGCCGCCTCGGTGACGGCCCGCTTCTCGACAGCAGTGATGGCTGAGGGGACGCAGATCACCACCCGGGGCCGGTTGAAACGGCTCACTCCGACGCGCTGCATCAGCAGCCGGATCATGCGCTGGGTGACCTCGAAGTCGGTGATGGCACCTTTGCGCAGTGGACGGACGGCCACGATGTAGCTCGGGGTCCGACCGATCATCTGCCATGCCTCATGGCCCATGGCCAGCACATCTTGGGTGCGGCTGTTGAGGGCAATGACTGACGGCTCGTTCAACACGATGCCGCTGCCGCGTTCGTACACGAGCGTGTTGGCCGTGCCGAGATCGATGGCGAGGTCGCGGGCCACTAGCGGCCACCCACGTCGACGCTGCCGTCACGATCGTCGGAGACCTCGTCGGGGTTCACGGCTCGCACCGTCCCACCCGACGGCCGTGGCGCCGGACCAACGGTGTTGGGCCCGGTGGGAGGCCGTTCACTGGCGAGCGCCGACATCTCACGCTTGAAGGCGTCAATGCTTGACATTGTCGACGTCGCCGGCCGGTTCCGCATCCACAGGACCACCGAACCGACCACCGACAGGCCAATGGCCCCGACCAGAAAGATCAGATTTCCCAACCGTTGCCCCTGTTGCTCCTGCCAGCAGTGCCGAACCGTGCCATCCCGCTCATCGGGACGGTCGCCCGGGTGCTCGTCGACTTCCTCCAGTATCGGACATGGAGCCGTCGGCTGCGAATGCTGCGCCCGCCGGCGACGATCCTGTCGGCACGCTCGTGACGGGAACCGCCCCGGTCGCCCAGTCGCTTCCCCCGTCCCACTCCTCGCGTTTCCAGATCGGAACCGCGGCCTTGACCGTGTCGATGGCGAACCGTGCCGCCGCAAAAGCGGCGTCGCGGTGCGCAGCGGAGACGGCCACCACGACCGATGCCTCTCCCAGTCCGACGGGGCCCAGACGGTGAGCGATCTCCACCCGACCCACCGACGGCCACTGGGCACAGGTGGTTCCCGCCACCTGGGCCATACGGGCCAGCGCCTCTGACTCGTAGGCCTCGTAATCGAGTCGTTGGATCCCCGTGCGGTCTCCGCCGTGGGGGTCGGGGGCGTGATCACGGGTTGTGCCCGTGAACGTCACTACCGCCCCACACGATGGGAGAACGACGGCCGCGCCGAGCAATCCAGGCTCGAGAGGACCGGCACCGAGGGTGACCCGCCAGCGCCCCGCAGGGTCCTCGCTCACCCCGCCCACGGCACCGCCACCTGCCCCCACTGCAGCCTGATCGGCGCCTGATTCCACCAAAACAGCCTACCGAGCGGGCCGCCAGACTGCCCCGGGGGGGCGACCTCCCTTGCGGAGACCTCGTGACTAGGATCACAACGATGTCTGGATCCGACAACCCCGGGCGACGCGGCGCGTATCAACCGCCGATTCCCCTCGAGGACCGGCTGTGGCGACACCCGTCCGAATTGGGCCTCTACGCCGACACCGGACCCCGTGTCGTCCTGCGGAAACGGCCGGCAATGACCCGCGTGCTGGTCGCCGCCGCCATGGGGCTCATCGGAGGCTCGGTGATCGGTATCGGGGCCCTCGTGGCCAGCGGCTCGGTGGGCCAGGACCCCACCGGTTCCACCGTCGAGCGCATCGCTGCCCCCGCACCCCGGACTGCCCCCGTTGACGAGTTGGCCGTGGCCGACCCCACCCTGCCTGCGGTAGTGCGGGTGCGAGCCACGGGCCCGGCAGGTGAACGCTCGGCCACGGGCGTCGTGGTCCGCGATGACGGGATGTTGCTCACCAATTCCGACGTACTCGACGCCGCCGACGAGATCACCGTGACCCTTGAAGACGGCACCAACTATCCGGCCACGCTGGTCGGCCGCCACCGTGGTACCGATCTCGGGATCCTCGACATCAACGCCACTGGACTTCCCGTGGCGGCATTGCCCGACGCCCGGCTCGATGAGGCGGTCGGGTTCGGCGACCCTGTGGTGCTGGTTAGCGCAGCGTCGGACGGCAGCGGGCCGCAGGTGAGCGAAGCCGTCGTCTCCGGGCCGTCGACACAACTGGCGCCTGAGGAGCTCGATGCTCAGGGGGCCTCAGCACCTGCCCCAATGTACGGCATGGTGCGGGTCCACGTTGAGCCCGACGCCGCCGACGGACCAGATGGGGGCATCCTGCTCGACACCAACGGCTCGGTACTCGGTGTGGTCACCGCCCGGGTCGCTGGTGACGAGGCTGTGCGGTACGCCACGCCCTTTGACTATGCCCGTCAGGTCTACCGACAGCTCATGGAGTCCGGCGAGATCACCACTGCGGACCTCGCCGTCGAGGTGCAGAACCTTGATGAGGCAACTGCCCAGGATCTCAATGTCGATAGCGGTGTGGTCGTGAGCCCCACGACCGACCCCCAGCCCGACGGACTTTCAGCCGGTGATGTGATCACCGCCATCAACGGCACCGAGGTTGAAGACCTCAACGACTCGGTGACCGAGGTGCGCCGCTACGAACCCGGTGACGAGGTGGACCTCTCAGTGGTCCGCGACGGCGAACCGGTGATCGTGGTGACCCGCCTGCGGGGAGCCCCCGGCGTCCCCTGACCGGCACCGATCGGCGTCAAGGGGTCCTAGGCTGAAGGCGTGACGCCACCCCCCGATTTCCCCCTCGGCCCTGACCGGGACCCCGACGACGACCCGTTCCGAGGCGTCCCCTTGTTCGGGGATCTCGCCCGCATGTTGAACCAGCAACTCGGCCAACCGGGGTTCGGGCCACGCGACACGGCCCGACAGTTCGCAGTGCAGGTCGCCACCGGCGGACAATCCGAGTCGAACGTGGACCCATTGGTGCGGATTCGCCTTGAAGAACTCGCCCGGGTGGCCGAGCTCCACGTCACCCAGGTGACCGGTCTGCAGGTCCCCACCACCGGCACCGCCCTCGTCGAACCGGTGACCCGCACCCGCTGGGTGGCGCGCACCCTCGATGACCACCGGGAGTTGCTCGAGGCTCTGTCGTCATCGCTCGCCACACCACCGGCCGAATCTGATGAACCTACGGACCCCAGTGACCCGTTCGCCATGTTCGCCCCGTTGATGGAACTCATGGGCCCGATGATGGTGGGGCTCGCCACCGGATCGATGGTGGGGAACCTCGCCCGCCGCTCATTCGGTCAGTACGACCTGCCCATCCCCCGTCCCTCGGGTGAACCGGTGCTCCTGGTGCCGACCACCATCGACGAGTTCGCCAGTGACTGGAGCCTTCCCGCCGATGACGTACGCCTGTGGGTGTGCATCCACGAACTCGCCCACCACGCCGTGCTGGACGTGCCCCATGTGCGAGCCCGCCTCGGCCACCTTCTGCTCGCCTACGCCAGCGGATTCGACCCGGGAGCAGCCGACCTTTCAGATCGGCTCGGGAGCCTCGACCCCGAGCAACTCGGTGACCCGTCGGCCATGGCGGGACTCCTCGGCAGTCCCGACGTCATCCTCGGTGCTCTACGGAGCCCGGCCCAAGATGCCCTGCTCCCCGACCTCGAAGCCGTCGTCGCCGTCGTCGTCGGGTTCGTGGACCACGTGATGGACACCATCGGTACAGGCCTCTTCGGTGACTACGCCCAACTCACTGAAGCCCTGCGACGCCGACGGGTGGAAGCGAGCGACGCCGACCGCTTCGTGGAGCGCCTGCTCGGACTCGAGATGACCCAAGCCTGTTACGACCGGGGCCGGCGATTCATCGACGGTGTCGTGGAACGAGCTGGAGCCGAAGCGCTGGCACGGTTGTGGGACGAGGAACGAAATTTGCCAACGCCAGCAGAGATCGATGCCCCCGGCCTATGGCTGGCCCGTATCGACCTGCCGCTCGACTGAACCCTGTATCGAGACAGAGAACAAGCTCAGTCAAGGTCGTCGAAACCCGGGAGCGGTTGCTCGCCAGTAACCCGACGACGACGTCGCGTGCGGCGACGACGAGTGCGCCGCCGTCCTGAACCACGTCCAGAACCGGTCGCTGATGGCGGCTCGGGCAAGAATCCGAGGTCCCTTGTGGCGTCCACCTCGGGGCCCTCGACCGACACCGTGGGATCGAGCACGACCCGCGGATCGAGCACCGGGCGGTGAAGTGGTCCGCCATCTGGTTGGAACAGGTCGGTGCTGCCCGTGTCGGACCCCGCAGCTGATATCGGTTCCGCGTCATCGTCAAGGCCGAGATGACCGGTGGCCGCCGGTGTCGGCGGCACCGGGGGCAGGTCGGCAATCGTGGGCCAGTCCGGCAGGGCGCCCGCACCCATCGGAGAAGTGGCCCGACGAATAGGTCGCCGGGACCGTCGACGGGTCGTCGGCCGGTCCCGATCGGCCAGTGTCAGGGAAGAGGGCCGGGCGGCACTTGCCTCAGCGCCCACCGTTGCCACGGGGACCTTTGACGATCGCCGCACACGGGGCAGCCGCACCAGACGGTGGTCGCGCCCCGCAACGGCCCGCTGACGGTCCACGAGATAGGAGAGCAGC
>JALRFT010000168.1 GCA_023261915.1 Acidimicrobiales bacterium
CTGCCGTGGGCGCGCACACCGGCCCCGGCATCGTGTCCGTCGCTGTGTCGCCCCTGTAGCGGCATCCCCAGGCCGCGACCCCGCAGGATCTCCCCCGCCCGGCCCGGCGCGCCACGCGGGCGCTGCCGCCGCTGATCCCGATGGTGGCGGCTCGGTCGACTTCCAGACGGGTCTCCCCCCAGTCGCCACCGGCATCAACCTCAGTGGCGGTCTCAACGTCGTCACTGGTAACCCGAGCGGTGTGTGTAACGCCGGCTTCGTCCTCTCGAGGACGTCCACACCGAACGTGTGGTCGTTCATCCCGCCGACCGGGGTCAACGAGAGCTCCGGCCTCTGCCGACTCCAGTTCAAGGTGAACGATTCGCTGAGCGGCTCCACGGTCTGGGGTGTACCCACGGGCTGTCTCGACAGCGGTACACAGACCCTCGTCAGCCTTGGTGAGCTGCTCGGTCTGATTCCGTCTGGCTCGCTTCCGGCCTGTACTTCCCCGGCGGTGGGATTCCACGCTGGTGACCGCGGACAGAACACCAATGCCAGGGTTTCGAACGTGTCCAACAACGTCAACAGCGACTTCTGGATGCGGATCTGGAACAACAAGGCCATTCCGCTGGCCGACGTCGAGGAGCTGCCCGAGCGGCTCTTCTCCTCGGTGCCCGGTCAGACACCGGTCACGGTCACCCTTGACGGTTCGGGCACCATCGATGCCGATGGTTCGGACAACCTGACACCTCGCCAGCCGCTGCTCTACCAGTGGACGGCGTTGGATCCGGAGACTCTCGAGCTGCTGCCCGATGATGCTGACGCCAACCAGCGCATTGCGAATCGCAACGACCTGGTGACTCAGTTCAGCCTGCCCGACGGTGGTCCGGTGACCTACCGCTTCCAGCTCGACGTCTACGACGGCCTGGAGCGCGACATCATCGAGACGAACCGCCTGCGGGTGACCGTGCGTCGCCCGGTGGCCAATGGCACCGCCTCGGTGGTCGTCGCTCCGGCGGCCTCACCGGCCAACGGTGCGCCGGTCTACTCGACGGCGATTCCCAATGACACCATCGGTGAGGTCAGTGACGGTGACTCGGTGACCTTGAGCGCCGCCGGTTCGTCGAGCCCCGACGGTCGCAACCTCAAGTACCTGTGGCGCATCCTTGAGGGCGGTGCCAATGCCGAACTCCTCGACGCCCGCAGTGCCAACGCCACGCTGGTGGTGGGTGAGCCCGAGGATCCTGAGTCAGAGCCGCTGGTCGTCGAACTGGCGGTGCGCGACGGGTACTCGGCGGCCTACAAGACCTTCACGTTCAGCAACGTGGCCGAGGAAGAGCCGCCGCCACCGCCCGTCTACTGCCCGGTGCCGGTGGATCCCTACCCGTACAGTGACATCCCGGTCAACAACACGACCGTCTCGTACCGCACGGCGGTGGCCTGTCTCGCCGAGAAGGGTGTCTTCAGCAAGACCAGCCCGCCGGCGGCGCCAGGTAAGTTCAACCCGACTGGGTTGTTCCTGCGTGAGCAGGTGCTCCTGGTGTTGTTCCGCAACGCCGGTTCACCGCTGGTGAATCGTCAGGGGACGCCATACCGGACGGCCAGTGTGTCGGACGTGACGTCGAACCCGAACGATCCGGCCAAGGGCGAGGTTCGGAAGGCGGTCAACTGGGCCTACGCCGAAGGTGTGGCCACGAACAATCCGACGTTCCGACCCACAGCAGCCATCACTCGGGCCGAGGTGCTCAACTTCCTGCAGCGCTACACCGGGTACAAGGTGTTCGGAGCCGTCGCCAACAAGCCGGTGGCGAGCCGGACCACCTTCGCTCCGACCGACTCCCGGACACCTCGGGTGGCGGCGTGGCAACAGGATGTCGTGGCCTGGGCCTACGAATTCGGCATCGGCGAAGGCAGCGCCTTCCGACCCACAGCCAACATGGTCCGGTCTGACATGGCCCGACTGCTGTGGCGATGGGGCCACGTCTACAGCCAGTGGTTGATTGATCCGGCTAACACGCCACCGCCAGTGGTGCAATTGCCCACTCCAACGTGACAGATCTCTTAGTGCGTTTGAGGCCCCCTCGTTGAGGGGGCCTCATCGCGTTGTGGGATCAGGGCCTCAGGTTGAGCGGAGGTGGTGACGGGCCATCCGTCGCAGGGACCAGCCGAACAGGATTCGTCCCAGCCCAGCGGCGACTGGTGCGAGGAACCGGGGGAGGTGGGGGACCCCGACGTCCTCACGCCAACCGACGATGCAACTCGATGGTCCATCCCCGGGCGCGATGGTGAACTCCGCCTCGCCAGTGAGCACTGGTCCCAACTTCTCCACGATGCATCGTCCTGTTGACCCGTCAAACTCGCTCACGGTCGCCCGCATGCGATCTTCAAGAGCAAGGGGTCCGGGTCCACTGAAGGCCACGAACCGGCTGGGATCATCGGGATCCACTTCGACACGCGTCATAGGGATCCACTCGGCATGGCCCGACCAGTGGGTGAGTTCGGCCCATGCCGCATTAGGACTGATGGGGAGGTTCCGTTCCAGCGTGAAATGGACCCGGGTGCCGGTGCGCGTGGTCATGCCCGGGTCAACCAGCATTCGGAGGTGAGCATTCCCGTCGGGTCAAAGGCAACCACGACGCGGATGGTCCAACCAGCGACCGGGCACGCCTTGTCCACGCTGGGCGTCTGATGCAACGCTCGGGACTTCTGGAGGCCGGAGAGCCACCTCGGAGCTCGTCTAGGCTCGGGGTCGGATAGAACGAATCGTGAGTGATGTGCCTGAACGGGACGCCATGACTGAATGTCTAGGGCAGCAATGACGGCGAGTTCGGGTCGTCGCTGTGTCACAGCGCTCGTCGTCGCCGGGTTCTTTGTCGGCATCCTCCTGCCACTGGTGTCATGTGGCGGAGCGACCCCCGGGGAGGTCACGGTTCCGGTGCTATGGGCCACGACGGCGGGTGCCGAACCCCGCGGTGGTGTTGAACCGGCGACCGTCGAGGTAACCGATGGGGACGGTGGGTTTACCGTAGACCTCGGTGACGTTGAGGCTGAGGGCGCAGGGCCGGCGTGGTTGGCGGCCTCGTCAGCTGCGGCGACCGTCGCAACGCTCGTGAGTGCGTCTGATCCCTCTGTGCTCGACATTCGTTTCGGTGTCACCGGACCCATTGATGGCCCCTCTGGAGGAGCAGCCCTGACAGTGGCCGTACTGGCTGCGATTCGAGGCCTCTCGTTGCAGCCCGGGGTGACGATGACCGGCACGGTATCCCCCGACGGGGCCGTGGGTATCGTCGGTGCTGTACCCGTCAAGGTCCGGGCGGCAGCGGACGCCGGGTACAAGGTGGTGCTGGTCCCGGTCGCCAATATCAATGATCGGGACTCCCAAACCGGTCAGGATCTCGTGACGTTCGGTGCGTCGCTCGGTGTCGAGGTACGTGCCGTCAATGACATCGGCGAGGCCCTTGGGGCTTTTACGGGGACACCGATCACTGCGGGGTCTGAAACCCCGGTGCCACTCGGTGTCGGGTCAGTGGTTGCATCGGAGGCTCAGGCCCAAGCGATGGTGGGACGTCTGGATCAGGCCCTCACTTCATTCACGGGTGATGCCGCAGTGGTGACCGTGGCCTCCGAGCGGGCGTCGGTAGCCCGTGATGCCTTGGTGGGCGGAGACCCGGCGCTTGCCTACGGCGCAGCGACCGAGGGCTGGTTGCGCCTGGTGCGGTCCCAAGCGGTGAGCACTGCCAGTGGTGTCGTGGGCACCGGCGACACCACAGGCTTGCGCGTGTCCCTTGACGCGGAGGCCGGCAGGCTGGCTGCCGAGGCGCGACGACTATTGGCGGCAGCGGCGGCCGAGGAGTGGTCTGCCGTCCAGACGTTCAATCTGCCAGCGGCCATGGGTTGGCTGACCTATGCCACGGCCGCACTTGACGGGGCGCGTCGGACGCTTCCTCAGGCAACCCCCGCTGATCTCACCACCACCGCTGCGGTCATCGCCGAGCAGCAGGCTTCCATTGACGTGCTCTGGCCCGACGCCGTGGCCTCGGTGCGGGCGCTCGAAACCGGGTCGGCCCGCTGGCCGGACAACGATGAGGGGTTTCTCAGTCGCTACACCGGGTTGCTCGTCTCCGCCGGTGAGGCCAACGACGCCTACCTCGATGCGGTGCTGCAGAGCGGTGGGGCGGGTTCGTCGGTTGGGGATCCGGCTCGGGTGGCAGCCCAGGCCGCCAAAGCGATCGTCGCCGAGGATCTCGGCACCACTGCTTCGCTGTCCGCCGCGTTGACCTACTGGTTCATCTCGGCGACGTCGGTGTCAACCCGGCAATCCTTCGGGATCAACAATTCTGGTCCTGACGGTGAGCCGGGGATCCCGTCTTCCCCGGAGAAGTTGGCCCGGGCGGTGGATAACGCGGCGAGCACGGTGGCGGTTCTGGCGAATCGTCTAGCGGGCCAAGGGGTGGACACCAGTTACCTGTCGTGGTCCGCAGCGTGGGGCAACGCCGCCTCGCAGGTGGACATCGGAACATTGACTGCCAGTGGTGAACTGCTGGCACTCGGGGAGCTGTGGTACTCCTCGGTCAGCGGTTTCTGCCAGTCCGCTGCACTTTCCGCTGCGGCGGGCTCTGGTTGAGTGCCCAGCACTGGTCGCTGCGGGGCTGTCAACGCCAACGCCGACAGCCCCGCCGTGTGCCAGTGGGTTCAGCGGAGTTCCCGCAACTCGAAACGCCCGGGTGTGCCGTCCCGGTAGGTGGCGTCTTGGAAGACCCGGTTCTCCACGAGGTCTCTCGCCCCGAACCAGACCGAGTAGATACCGTAAGGTGCCGTGTCACTCAGGCGGATGGTTGCCTCGTAGACGCCGTCGGTGTTCGTGCCGCTCACGAGGCGGCCCTCGGTCCACGTTCCCCATGGTTCACCGGTGTCGAGGTTGGCGAAGAACCCGGAAGGGCCACCCAGCAGAGGATAGGTGGAGGCCACTCCGGTTCCATCGGTCACCTGCCACCGGATGAGGATCTCTCCTCCCGGGCGCAGGATCCCACCCGCTGATGGTCCACCAGCGGAGACCGAGAGCAGGGTCATGACAGGGGGGGCGGTGTCATTGGAACCACCCATAACGGTGAACTCTCCTCCGGCAATCCTGTCGACGTCGGTCTCTCTGAAGCCCTCGGCGTCGATCCAGACGCCGTAGGTCGAGTTCGGTGTGCTCGCCGGCACCTCACAGGTGGCTTCGTAGCGAACCTCCGACACCCCGTCGCCTCCGCTGGGATTCCCCGATTGGGGGAAACCGCACCAGCTCACCCATCCGGAGGGACCACCGACGTACATCCAACTCGCGCTGCTGGGGCCGATGACGGTCCACGACACCCGCAGCGTGCTCCCGGCGTCGAGGGTGGCGGGGATGTCCACTGCCGTGATCCTGACCGGGTAGGTGGGATCCTCGGGGACTGGCAGGATCGAGACGTCGTCGCGCTGGGCGGTGTCACCCAACGCTGATAGGCGATTTAGTCGCACAATCTGGAGGGCACGCTCGACTATGTCGGCCGGGGTCGCGCCGTCCTGGTCGGCTTCGGATGTGGTCGTCGCTGTTGTGGACTCACTGTCACTTGGCTCGTCGCTCCCGCCGTCCTCCGAGCGGACCTCGCCCTCGGGCGTCGCCGCTTCGGGAATACTCGTCTCGTCACTGCCGAAGATGGGCAGTGATACCG
>JALRFT010000169.1 GCA_023261915.1 Acidimicrobiales bacterium
CGACTCCCTGAGGGCTGACGCCTGGCTGTGGTCACACGGGGATCCCCAGAGTCCCGCCGGGGACACCGTTCGGGCTCAGGTCCGAGCGGCATTCATCGATGATGATCCGAAGTGGATCATGACGATCTGGGATCAGTTCGAACTCGCGGTGAGCAGGGCTCTCAGCGCCTGACGGCCATCACCTCGACCAGCAGGGATGGGCCGTTGACCGCAGCGATGTCATGACTGCCCGTTGCGATCGCAGGGCACGGACACTGAACGCCTGTGAGCGGAGTTGATCAAGCCGACCGGTGTTCCCAAGTGGGGTGTAGGTGTGGGGCATTGCTCATCTCCTTGTCGTGGGGTGATGCCGGGTCTGGACACCACCGACGTTAGGAAGGCCTTGTTGCCAGAGGGTTTCGGCTTCGGTAAGCAACCGTGACATCACGTTGAGCGCTACCGTGACGACATTCATCACGGGGGGAACGAGCCTTGATCACACGACGCCCAATCCACATTGCGGTCATCGGAATGACCGCAGCACTTCTGACCGCAGTCAGTGCCTGCTCCTCGAACAGTGCCACCTCCCCGGAGGCCGCAGCGTCGACGGGACCAGCCACGTTCGCCACCGCCGCAGATGTGGGGCTCACCACAGTCCAGAGATCATCAGACGGTGCGGTGACGCTGTCGACGTTGTCGAGTCGTGCCTCCATGGTCAGTGGTGGCGACGTGCTGGTGGCCGTGGCGTCCCGCGATCTTGCGGACCCCACACTGACCGTCAACGGTGTGGATCGGACAGACGAACTCGCCGAAGTTATGGACGGAGCGGGGGCAGCAGAGTTGCAGGGAGTTATCTCCGGACTCGCCGACGGTGCCAACACCCTCGTCGCCTCCGCCGGGGGCTCGTCCGTTGAGATGACCGTCACCAACCACCCTCTGAGCGGACCGATCTTCTCCGGCCCGCATCTCGAGCCATGGGTGTGTGAGACGGAACTCGCCGGTCTCCAACCAGCGAGTGATCAGAACTGCACGACCCCGTCGGCAACCTCGTGGTCATATGTCACCACCGCCGGTCTGGAGCAACCGTTCGCACCCGGTGATCCTCTCCCCGCTGATGTGGCTACCACACAGGTCGACGGTGCGGACTGGCCCGTGATCATCCGGACGGAAAAGGGTGTGATCAATCGAGGCATCTACACCATCTGGCTGCTCGACCCCGGAGCAGTCGAGCTTCCCGCCGCCGCTCTCGCCGGCGATGAGAATCCAACCTGGCAGGCAGCAGCGTTCAATGGTCGTCTGGTTTACCGCTTCGGGGGCGGATGCGGCACCAGTTTCTCCCAAGGCGCAGCGCTCGGGAACCTCGGTGGAGGTGCCGACCTCGGGCTCTTGGCCAAGGGCTACGCCATGGCCACGAACACCCTCAACACCTTCCAGACCGCCTGCAACCCCGTGCTGTCGGCGGAGACCATGATGATGACGAGGGAGCACTTCGTGAAGCGATTCAGTCTCCCTGAGTTCACCATCGGTGACGGTGGATCAGGTGGGGCTATCCAGCAGCTCTCGATCGCCACGGCTTACCCCGGTGCTCTCGACGGCATCTCCGCCAGCCTGCCGTTTCCCGATGCGCTGAGCATCGCCCCCGGCGTGACCGACTGCGGCTTGCTCCTCAACTACTACGCCTCGGGGACCGGGAGCTCGCTCACCGAAGAGCAGCAGCGGGCCATCAACGGCCACGTGTCCAGCGGTACCTGCCAGAACTGGTCCAACCTCTTCCTCTCGGCCATTGATCCCACCGTCGGCTGCGCTCCCCAACTCGCCGAGGAGGTCTATGACCCCCAGAGCAATCCCGACGGGGTGCGCTGCACCCTGCCGGACATCAACGTCAACATGCTCGGCACCGACCCCGTCACCGGCTTTGCCCAACGACCACTCGACAACGTCGGCGTCCCCTACGGCCTCGGGGCGCTCGAGGACGGCGTCATCAGTGTGGATGAGTTCCTTGATCTGAACGCCAACATCGGGGGCTACGACATCGACGGGAACATCATCACGGGCCGCACCGAAGCGACCACGGGATCGCTCGAGACCACCTACCGGGTTGGCGCACTGAGTGAAGGTGATGCCCTCACCGATGTCCCCATCATCCTTCGCAACGTCTACCTCGACCCCGATGGCGACATCCACACCCGGGTTTGGGCTTTTGACATCCGTGAGCGACTGCGACGAAACGGCGCCGATGCTCCCAACCTGTTGTTGTGGACCGACCCGGGGGTGGGAGGAGTCGGGGCACTGGTGGCCAGCGTGACCGGGCAAATCGATGGCGCCAACCGGTCGGTTGAGGCACTCGATGCCTGGCTGACTGCGGGTGAGCGTCCCGCCAACGTCACCAACCAGTGCGTGCTCGCCGACGGCACCCTCATCAAGGGCGGCTGGGAAATCTACGACCAACCGGGCCCCTGCGCCGACGCCTACCCCGTAGCCTCCGATCCCCGGTTTGTCGCCGGCCAACGTCTCGGCACCACCGTCCTCGCCTGCGAACGGCAACCCGCAGATCAGTCACCATGGTCGTCCTCGTTCAGTGAAGCCCAGCGTCAGCGACTCGCCGAGGTGTTCCCCACTGGGGTGTGCGACTGGTCGAAACCGGGGCGTGGCAGCCAACCGTCCAGCGGGAAGTGGCTGAACTTCGGTCGTTGATCGCGCCGGCCCGTAAACCAACGGAGGAAAGTCCACACTGGCGGGCATGACGAACTGACCGGGACATGACCGTTACCATGCGCTCATGGGATGTTGTGCAGGAGCGCTGTTCATCGCCGGGGCCCCTCGTGTGGCGCTGGTGTTCCTCTGGTTGTTCACCGACCGTCTGAGTCTGGCCTTCGACTCGTTCCTGATGGGCCTCGTTGGGTTCATCCTGCTTCCGTACACGACCACGCTGTATGCGGCGGCCTACGCACCGATCGGTGGAGTGACCGGGATCGGATGGCTGGTGGTCATCGCCGGCCTGCTACTCGACATCGGGTCGTACTCGAGCGGCGCCTACAGCGGTCAGCGGCAGTACAGCACCCGCTGAGTTCCCCGGCTGCTTCCCACCGGTACCCCCGCGCCGAATGACACCGGGGCGGCACCGACTCCTGGGCATCCACCTGCCGTGGGGGAGATTGAGGCCCGGGAGTACCCTTGGGAGCCGTGACCACCTCCACCCCGCCTGCCGCCACCGCAGACACGGGTGCTGTGGTCGGTAGGTCGGCAAGCATCGAAACCCTCCGCTGGCCAGGGCTCGACGCCACTGGAGCCCTTGCGGCCGTCATCACCACTCGACACGGCGGTGTCTCCGAAGGACCGTGGGCTTCGGCCAACCTGGGGCTCCACGTCGGGGACCACCCCGACAAGGTGATTGAGAACCGGCATCGGGCAGCGGCAGCGGTCGGGCTTCCCCTTGACGCCCTCGTGTTCTGCCATCAGTCCCACGGGACCACGGTCGCCGCCGTGACTGCCGACGACGCCGGCCGGGGCACACGAACCGAATCTGACGCGCTCGCTGACGTCGACGCCATTGTGACCACGGAGTCATCCGTGGGTCTCGTCATCATGGTCGCCGACTGTGTCCCCATGGTTCTCGTCGACCCGCAGGCCCGCGTGCTTGCTGCGGTGCACGCCGGCTGGAGGGGCACCGTGGGCGGCATCGCCCAAGTTGCCATCGGCGACATGGTCCGCCATGGTGCCGACCCGAGTCGCATCGTGGTGGGGATTGGCCCCGCCGTCCATCCCGACGAGTACCAGGTCGGGGAAGAGGTGGCTGCGGGCATCGTCTCACTCCTCGGCGCTGATCCCACCAGTCCCGCCGGCGCACCGATCCTCCGAACTGACCAGCCCGATGCCGATAGTCAACGCCGCTGGCGATGCGATCTCGCCGGTGCCAACGCCTCACTGCTGGTCGCCTGTGGCATCAATCCGGAGAACATTCACACCACAGGGCGATTCAGTGGTGACGGCGACTTTTTCAGCGATCGACAGGAGCGTCCGTGTGGACGCTTTGCGGTCATGGCCCACCTCCTTGCCGATCAGGACGGGGTGGACTGAGGTGGGGGCGACCGGATTCCAGCCACGAGACGTCCGAGCCTTCCGCTACCTCAATTACGAGCTCGAGATCAGCGGGGCGACCGTCACTCTGGGGTGTCACTACGCCCTCGACGATCTGGTGTTCACCGAAACGGTGGCCATTGAGGTGCCGCCGGGCACGGAAAACCCTTCCGAGGTGGAGCTTGGGGCTGCGGCGCGACTCGTTCACCTGCTCGCCGGCGTGTCGTACTTCAAGGCCGCCGCGCCACCGCGGATCGAGATCGGCGAGGGGGGCCTCACCCCCCCAGAGCGTCATCTCCTCGAGGCCTTCTATGGCGACGGTCTCGGGGAGTTCGCCTACCGCAATGATCTGAACCTCGACGGACTCCACATCGACGCCGACGAACGACCAGTCAGCCGACCCACCGACCCCCCCTCCACCAGATCCCGACCGCTGATCCCCTTCGGTGGTGGGATCGACTCGATCGTCACCGTCGACGGCGTGCGCACCGCCGACCCCGAGGCCGACAGTGCCCTTTTCGTCATGTCCCGCGCCAACGACCGCTTCGCTGCCATAGAGGTGCCCGCAGCCGCCACTGCGCTGCCCATCGTGCGAGCCGAACGGACGCTCGACCCCAAGATCCTCCGGTCGGCCGACTACGGCTTCCTCAACGGCCACGTCCCGGTCACGGGTGTGCTCTCGGCGGTGGCAGTGCTCGCCGCTGTGGCGAGCGGACGCAACAGCGTGGTGATGTCGAATGAATGGTCAGCGTCGATGGGGAACCTCGTCCACAACGGCCGCATGGTGAACCACCAGTGGTCCAAGAGCCTCGCTTTTGAGGAGTTGTTGCGCCAGACACTCGTCACCTCATCACTCGGCAACATCGATTACTTCTCGTGGCTTCGACCATTCAGCGAACTCTGGGTGGCGAGACGCTTCGCAGCGCTCAACGGGTTCCACCCGCTGTTCCGCAGTTGCAATCGCTCATTTCACCTCGATCCCACCTCCCGGCTCGACACCTGGTGCGGCCAGTGCGACAAGTGCTGCTTCATCGACCTGATTCTCAGCCCCTATCTCTCAGCCGAGGCACTGAGGGGAATCTTCAGCGGGGCCGAACCACTGGCCGACCCCTCGCTCGCTCCCAAGTTCCGCGTCCTTGCCGGCCTCGGGGACGGCGCCAAGCCCTTTGAGTGCGTTGGGGATGTCGACGAGTGCCGGGTGGCCGTGCTGTTGGCCAGCGAACGCCCCGACCGCGGTGACAACCTCCTGCTGCGTTCACTGGCGGACGAAACCCGCGTTCTTGTGCCCGGCGACCCCAACCAACACGCTGCCGCGCTCCTGGTTCCGCTCGGGCCCCATCACATTCCG
>JALRFT010000305.1 GCA_023261915.1 Acidimicrobiales bacterium
TGCATCCTCACATACATTGTGACGTAGGCACGCATCAAGCACGCCGCTCCTTTGATATCAATCGCAGCAGGCAGAGACAGAGGTGAGCGCGGAGAGGGGTCACAGATCTCAGACTGTGGCGCACACTGCTTAGGGCTACTCGTCGTGGACGAGGAGCAGCGCTTCGGCGTGGGACACAAGGAGCGGATCAAAACGCTGCGCACCGATGTGGATGTCCTCACGCTGACGGCCACACCCATTCCCCGCACCCTTGAGATGGGGCTGACGGGCATCCGGGATCTGACCTTGTTGCAGACACCACCCACTGATCGTCAGCCGATTCTCACCTACGTGGGCCCCTACGACGAGCGCGCCGTCGCCGAAGCCATCCGCCGCGAATTGCTGCGTGAAGGTCAGGTGTTCTTTGTGCACAACCGGATTGCCGACATTGATCGGGTGGCAGCCGGTATCCGTGACCTAGTGCCCGAAGCCCGGGTGGCCGTGGCCCACGGGCAGATGGATGAGGGAACCCTCGAGCAGGTCGTGGTGGATTTCTGGGAGGGGAACCACGACGTACTGGTGTGCACCACCATCATCGAATCCGGGATCGACATGCCGACGGTGAACACGCTCGTCGTGGACCGGGCCGACCGGTTGGGTCTCGGGCAGTTGCACCAGTTGCGCGGTCGTGTCGGTCGGGCGGGCCAGCGGGCCTACGCGTACCTGTTCCATCCCCCCGATCAGGTGATGTCCGAAGAGGCCCATGAGCGACTGCGCACCATTGGTGAGGCCACGGAACTCGGATCGGGATTCCGGATCGCCATGCGGGATCTCGAGATCCGGGGGGCGGGCAACCTCTTGGGGACCGGCCAGTCCGGACACATTGCCGCCGTGGGGTACGACTTGTACTGCGAGATGGTGTCGGAGGCCGTGTCGGAGTTGCGTGGCGAGGTCCCCGTGGAGGAGACCTCCGTCAGCATCGAGATTCCTGTCGCTGCTCACCTGCCAACGGAGTACGTGGAGCGCGAGGATCTGCGGCTTGAGGCCTACCGACGGCTAGCCACGGTCACCTCGGCGGACGAGGTGGACGACATCGAGCGGGAATGGGTGGACCGATTCGGTCCTGTGCCGGAGCCCGCCGGCGTGCTCCTCGCCATCGCCCGGCTGCGGGCGGCGGCCCTGCGCACCGGTGTGCATGAGGTCGCGGTGACCCGTGCCGGTGGGATCTCGGGGCCGCGGTGGATGGCCCGGCTCGAGCCGGTGACGCTTCGGGCGTCCAAACAGGCCCGGCTCGATCGGCTGTATCGGAACGCCTCGTGGCGCCAGAGCAGCACCCAGTTGCTCCTGCCGGTCACCTCCCCCGATGCTGCCCCGGCCGAGCTACTTGCGGCCATGGCTGACCTGCTCGACGACCTGCCTGCCTAGTACGCTCCGGTTCCCTGTGGCTTCTGTGATCGTTCCCCCCGCTTCCCGTTCCGTCCACCGACACCGTCGATGGGTTCACGGTCTCGTCATTGGCATCGTCGCCGCTCTCGTGGCCACCAGTTGTGCCTACGGCGGCACCCCCCTTGACGCCGGTGCCCTCGAGGTCGGTGACCGTCGACTGTCAGTCAGTGACCTCACGGCCGAACTCGACTTCCTTGTTGCCAATCCTGAACTCGCCAACGCCCTCATCGGGGCGGACACGTCAGCCATTGCGGCCGGTGGCGCAGCTGGCGAGGCCCAGGAACGTCAGGTCGCTGTCACCGTGCTCAACCTCCACGTCTACAGCAGCCTGCTCGTCGACAGTGTGGCGAGGGAGGGGGGAGAGATCACTGAGAGTGCCCGCACCGAAGCCGCTGGACAGCTGGCGGAGGCCACGGGGTCCCAGACCATCCCCGGATCGCTCTCCGATGCTCTCGTTGACCTCGTCGCCGCCCAACAGGTGCTCGTCGGGATTCTCGGGGACCGGGTCGGGCAGGTAACCGAAGAGGAGGTGCGTGCCGCCTACGACGAGGTGGTGTCCGACGCCGCCCGCTTCGAGGGTTATAGCTGTTCGAGCCACATTCTGGTGGCCTTTGATCCGACGAGCCCCGGCAGTGCGACGCCGACCGCCGAGCAGGAGGCCGCTGCCCTCGCAGGCGCCGAAGCGGCCGCTGCCCGTCTGGCCGCCGGTGAGGCGTTTGAGGCGGTGGCCAGTGAGGTCTCTGACGACACGGGCTCTGCCAGTCGGGGTGGATCACTCGGGTGCAACTTTGCGGGTTCTTTCGTCCCTGAATTCGAGACTGCGCTCGGTTTGCTCGGTGTTGGCGAGATCAGCGCTGTGGTGCGAACGGACTTCGGCTTCCACATCATCCGGCTCGATTCCCGGGGGGTGCCGAGTTTTG
The DNA here is from genome assembly GCA_023261915.1 of Acidimicrobiales bacterium. Lineage (GTDB taxonomy): Bacteria > Actinomycetota > Acidimicrobiia > Acidimicrobiales > Acidimicrobilacustridaceae > M30B73. Next base: position 2,346 of record JALRFT010000305.1, read on the forward strand.
ACGACATTGAGGCGGACATTCGTGCCGAACTCGAACAGGCCGCCCAGATCGGCCAGGAGGATCTGACGGCGGCCGTCGTTGAGACCGCGCAGAGCACAACAGTGGTCGTGAACCCACGGTTCGGAACGTGGAATCGGGAGCAGGCAGCGGTGGTAGCTCCTTCGGGCGCGGCCCCTGCGCCGGGCGCGCAGGAGAGTCTGTTCTCCTCCCTTGGTTCCCAATTGCCCCAGGGTCAGTGACGTGGTGGCGCGGAGCGCCCAGCCGCAGGTCGTGGTGGTGGGTCTCGGCCCGGCGGGCAAGGATCTGCTGACCGTCTCCACGGTTGCGGCCATTGAGCGCCACCCCGTGCGCTTCGTTCGCACTATGCGACATCCGGCCGCCGAGCAGTTGGCGGCCACTGTTGATTTCACGAGCTTTGACAGCGTCTACGACGAGGCCGAGCACATTGAGGACGTCTACTCGACCATTGTTGAACAACTGGTGGCCGCCGCAGGCGAGCACGGCAGTGTGCTCTACGCCGTGCCCGGCTCACCGGCAGTTGCGGAGCACACAGTGGAGTTGCTCATGACTGTCGAGGGTCTTGACGTCGAGGTGGTTCCCGCCCTCAGCTTCCTCGACCTCGCGTGGGTTCGCCTAGGGATTGACCCTGTGGCGGTTGGGGCGCGCGTGGTCGATGGACATCGCTTCGATGTGGAGGCGGCGGGGAGCAGCGGGGGCCTGCTCGTCGCCCAGTGTGATCGCCCCGAGGTACTCGAAGCAGTGAAGCTCGCGGTCGGGGACGCCGTTGATCGACTTCCGACTGGAGTGGACCCGCCCGAGTTGGTGGTGCTCGCCGGTCTGGGCGGTGCGGCGGAGAATGTCGTGTCGGTCGTGTGGCATGAACTCGATCGGATCGAGCCTGACCATCTCACCTCGGTGTGGATTCCGCCGATGCGCCTCGATGTGTCCATGGAGATGGCGAGACTCGCTGAACTGGTGGCGACCCTGCGTCGGGAGTGCCCCTGGGACCGCGAACAGACCCATGGCTCGTTACGTCAGCACCTGCTCGAGGAGACCCACGAAGTGCTCGAGGTCCTCGATGTCCTTGCCGCCTGCGACCTCGATGATCCTAGGCTCGACGACGCCTACACCGACCTCGAGGAGGAACTTGGCGACCTCTTGTTCCAGGTCTTGTTCCACGCCACCCTCGGAGCGGAGGCGGGACGCTTCACGCTGACCGACGTGGCTGTGGGAATCCACGACAAGCTGGTGAGCCGACACCCCCATGTATTTGCCGCGTCCGGTGAGACGACCGTGGAGGAACTCTCCGGTTCATGGGAGCGGGCCAAAAAGGATGAGAAGAACCGCCAGAGTGTCTTCGATGGGATCCCGACGGGCCTGCCGGCACTCGCCTACGCCGCCAAGGTTCTCCGCAAATCAGAGGCCGTGGCAGCGGAGCGTGGTGGACCGTCAGCGGCCGAGCACGAGCCGATTGACGCCGAGGAAGCTGTCGGTGTGGCCTTGTTGGTACTCGTTGAGGCCGCTCGGAAGCAGGGGATTGATCCCGAATCCGCCCTGCGACGAGTGGCTCGAGCACAGGTGGATGCCGTCAAGCGCCTGGAGGCCGCCGGGGAATGATCCGCGGGGGGTGTTTCCTGCAGTGGCAGAATCGACAGTACCCTCAATCTGAGATTTGAGTGCGCGCGCGAGGTGCGCGGGCCCTTCCTGCGGTAACCACGAAAGCGGAACGAGCAGACGTGAGCATCATCGAACACATCGACGCCCGGCAGGTGATTGACTCCCGTGGCAACCCGACCGTGGAGGTCGAGGTCTATGTCGAAACCGGTGACGTCGGCAGTGCCATCGTTCCTTCGGGCGCCTCCACCGGTCAGTTTGAGGCTCACGAGTTGCGTGACGGTGGCACGGCGTGGGGTGGTAAGGGCGTCGGGAAGGCTGTCGACCACGTCCGCGGTGAGATTTGCGATGTCCTTGTCGGACTCGACGCTCTCGATCAGCGAGGGATCGATCTCATGTTGTTGGAGCTCGATGGCACCGACAACAAGTCTCGTCTTGGCGCCAACGCTGTGCTCGGGGTGTCCCTCGCAGTGGCCAAGGCTGCTGCGGCCAGCATCGAGCAACCCCTCTACCGCTACGTCGGTGGCGCCAACGCCCACGTCCTTCCCGTGCCCATGATGAACGTCATCAACGGTGGTGCTCACGCTGACAACAACGTCGATGTTCAGGAGTTCATGATCATGCCCGTCGGCGCCGCCTCCTTCGGTGAGTCGCTGCAATGGGGTGTCGAGACCTACCACGCATTGCGGACGGTGCTGTCCGAGCGCGGACTGGCCACGGCGATTGGTGACGAGGGTGGGTTCGCCCCCAATCTCAGCTCCAACGAGGAAGCCATCCAGCTCCTGCTCGAGGCCATCGAGCGGGCCGGCCGCACCCCCGGTGAGGAGATCGCCATCGCCCTCGACGTGGCGTCGACCGAGTTCTTCGCTGACGGGGTCTATACCCTCGCTGGGGAGGGTCGTCGGCTCGATGCTGCCGAGATGGCGGGGTACCTGGCCGGACTCGTGGACCGTTACCCGCTCGTGTCGATTGAGGACGGCATGGCCGAGCAGGACTGGGACGGTTGGGTGGCCCTCACTGAGGCGCTCGGTGACCGGGTCCAACTCGTGGGTGACGATCTGTTCGTCACGAATGCCACCAGGCTCGCTGATGGCATTGGACGGGAAGCGGCGAACTCGGTTCTGGTGAAGGTGAACCAGATCGGCACGCTGACGGAGACCCTCGATACGGTCGAACTTGCTACCAGTCATGGCTACACGTCGGTCATGTCCCACCGTTCGGGTGAGAGCGAAGACACCACCATTGCGGATCTCGCCGTGGCCACCAATTGCGGACAGATCAAGACGGGTGCCCCGGCGCGTTCTGATCGTGTGGCCAAGTACAACCGCCTCCTGCGCATTGAGGATGAGCTCGATGACACGGCCGCCTATCTCGGTCGTGCTGCTCTTGCCCCCCGGGGGGGGAGATGACGGCTCGCCGCACTTCCGGGCGCCATGCCACCACCCGCACATCAGCGGTGAAGCCGCGACGCGCCCTGCTTGGGTTCGGCGAGTCGAAGCGCCGCGAGAGCGGCACTTCGACCGGCGGGACGCGACTCCAGCGTCAGTTGCCGTGGTTGATCGTTGGGGTGGTGATGGTGGGAATTCTCGCCTTAGGGATTGGCCCGACGCGGATGCACTTTGAGCGTGAGGGGGAAGTGCGCGCGGCGGAAGCGGAGTTGGCTCGACTTACGGCGCTTGTGGAGACCAATGCCACCCAGATCGAGGCGCTTGACACCGATGCTGAGCTCGAGCGCGCCGCTCGTCAGGACTTCCGGTTGGCACGACCCGGTGAGGAGATCTACCAAGTGCTCCCCGCTCCAGTTGATCCTTCGGTGATCCCGCCCGGTTGGCCCTTTACCGGGCGAGCCCCGCGCGACGACCTACCCTGACGTCCGGTGCCGGCCCCTGCCGGCAGGAAGAAGACTGACATGTCGTTACCCATTCAGGCTGCCGACCTTCGTCGTTCCTTCGGGGACGTCCTTGCCGTCGACGGCGTCGATCTTGAGGTGAACGAAGGGGAGATTTTTGGATTTCTCGGCCCCAACGGTGCCGGGAAGTCCACGACCGTGCGCATGCTCACCACGCTCCTACGGCCCACAGGCGGTTGGGCGCGCGTGGCCGGCTACGACGTGGTCACCGACGCAGACATGGTTCGACGATCCATTGGGGTGGCCCTCCAGGATGCTGCGATCGACCCCCTCATGACCGGCAACGAACTGCTCCGGTTGCAGGCCACGCTGCACGGGATCGGTCGCACCGAGGCCCGTCGGCGCGGCGCCGAGTTGCTCGAGCGAGTCGGGCTCACTGCTGCCGGTGATCGGCGGGTTGGCGGCTACTCGGGTGGGATGCGTCGTCGTCTTGACCTCGCCCTGTCCCTCGTGCATTCCCCCGCCGTGCTGTTCCTCGATGAACCGACGACGGGTCTGGATCCCATGAGTCGTATCGCCCTGTGGGAGGAGGTCCGCTCGCTCAATGCAGAGCGGGGGACCACCGTGCTCCTCACGACCCAGTATCTGGAGGAGGCCGATCAACTGGCGGGCCGAATCGCCATCATCGATCGGGGGAGGATCGTGAGCGAGGGAACGCCGCAGAGCCTCAAGACGCAGGTCGGCGCTCCCACGCTGGTGCTTCGGGTTGACGCCGCGCACCGTGATGCTGCTCGCACCCTGCTGGCGGAAACGTTCGGGGCGGAGCGACCGGCGCCGACGCCCGAGGCCATTGCGGTGGGCCTCGACGGTGGAGCAGGTGCCGTCGCCGATGTGGTCCGTGTCCTTGATGAGATTGGCGCCGAGCTCGAATCGATGGAACTCCATGAGCCCAGCCTCGACGACGTCTTCGCCGAGGCCACTGGTCGGCGGCTCGAAGGAGCGGAGGAATCGGGCGAGGACTCCGAGGAGGAACCCGAACCCGCAGGTGATGACGGCACCCGTCGAGGGCGTCGCCGTCGAGGCGGCACACCGTGAGTGTGGACACCGCTCTCAGCGTGCCGAGTCCGGTACCGGGCAAGGCCACGGCATTGGTGCCAGCAACGGTGGCCATGGGTCGGCGAGCCTTGCTGTCCATCGCCCGTCAGCCCGCCACCTGGGTTCCCGGTCTCGTGTTCCCACTCCTCATCGCCGCCGTGAACGCCGCCTCGTTGTCACGAACGGTAAACCTCCCGGGATTCCCGCCCGTTGACTCGTTCCTCCAGTTCCTGTTGCCCGCCACCCTGATCCAGGGTGTGCTCTTCGGAGGGATCGTGGGCGGAGCTGACATCGCCCTCGACATCCAGGACGGGTTCTTCGACCGCCTCATGTCCTCGCCGGTGGCCCGACCTGCCATCTTGTTGGGTCGTCTCGGCGGGGCCATGGTCCTCGGTGTCGTCCAGGCCCTCTTCTTCATCGGGGTGTTCACCCTGTTCGGTGCTCGGGTTGAGGGCGGGCCGATTGCTGTTGTCGTCCTCGTGATCGTGGCGGTGCTGTTGGCCGTGAGCATTGGGGGGTTCGCCGCAGGTATCGGCCTGCGTACCGGATCCCAGGAGGCGGTGCAGAACTTCTTCCCGCTGGTGTTCGTGCTGCTCTTCATCTCGTCGGCCTT
>JALRFT010000316.1 GCA_023261915.1 Acidimicrobiales bacterium
GATGGAAAAGCTGATGGCGAAGTTACTGAAGGTGCCGAGCCCACGCTTCAGTTCCTGCGCATACCCCAGCGAATGCAGGTGGTCGCGATCTTCATCGGCAACGGTTGACACCGACCCCCCAGCTCCATTGACCGCCAGTGCAAAGAGAAACTAGCCCCAACCTGAGGCGGGCGGGAGCGATGAGACGTGCTCTGGAACCACCAGTCCTCGCCAAGGTTCGACTACTGCTGTTTCGTGCGGCGACTAGGTCATTGAGTGTTCTTCTTCCCACGCGGTTGGGAACCATCGCTTGGTACGTCAGGGGCGCGGCCCGAACAAGCACCTGACCTGCAACAATCAGGGAATGAAGGTCTCGCGGCGACCGACCCCGCACCGAACAGCAATGCAGTTCTTGATCTGTGTACTCGCCCTGACGCTCCTCGTTGGCGTCGGCACGCCGATCACCACATCGTCAGCCGAGAATCTCTGGGACCCCTTCGGTGGGTGGGCCGAACAGGATTTCGGAGCCACCGGTGCATTCCGCTCTGAGAAGGTCGACGGTCGCTGGTGGTTGGTGACACCAGACGGGCACCCGTTCTTCTCCAATGGTCTGAATTCGGTGCGGCCCACCGGCACCGTCGACCGAAACGGGAACGCCGCGTACCTCGACACCGTCCTCGACAAGTACGGCACCGAGACGGCGTGGGCGGACGCCACGCTCACCCGCTTCTCCTCGTGGGGGATCAACACCATCGGCGGGTGGAGCAACGTCGATCTGTTCGCAGGCCGGGCGCCCTACACCGTGTCAGTCTCGCTCGCCGACCACGACGTCCCCTCCGGCCGCATCGCCGACCTCTGGGCGGCCTCGTGGGTCGAAAGCGTCGAAGCCGAGATCGCCTCCGCCACAGCCACCAGAGTGAATGATCCGTGGCTGGTGGGTTACTTCCTCGACAACGAGTTGCACTGGACGAAGGACTTCAGGGCCCTCGATCAGCTCGACTACTTCGCCGAACGTGCAGCCAATGAACCCGGCAAGATCCATCTGGTGGAGTGGCTTCGTGTCCGCTACGAAGATGATTTTGCCGCCTTCGCCTCCGACTTCACCACCCCCGCCACCAACTGGGGCGACCTGGCGTCGGCGACCTCTCTCGTCAACAAGAGTGACGGCGCCCTTGCCACCCGCGACGCTTGGTCCGGTGAAGTGGCCGAGCGGTACTTCGCAGTCACCGACGCAGCACTGGCGTCCGCCGACCCGAACCATCTGAACCTCGGTACCCGATTCTTCGGACAGTTGATCCTGCCCGAAGTCCTCGCCGCCGCTGCCCGACATGTCGATGTGGTCAGTATCAACTGGTACGAGTTGACCCCCGAGGCCGAATCGTTGGTCGGGCAGTTGGGCCCGCAGTTCATCCCGACGGAAAACACCCTCGCCGAGCACCGGCGACTCGCCGATCTCCCACTACTGATCAGCGAGTTCGGCTGGCGGGCCACCGACTCAGGACTGCCCAACACGTGGCCGCCACTGCAGGTCGTCGTTGCCACACAGCAGGAACGTGCCGAGCGGTATCTCAACTTCGCCAACTGTCTGGCCAACACCGGTTCGGTGGTGGGCGCCCACTGGTTCGGTCTGGTCGATCAGCCCGCCATTGGCCGAGCCGACGGCGAGAACAGCAACTGGGGATTCCTGACCGAAGGCGACGAAGAGTATGAGCCGCTCACGAACGCCGCAGCGGCAGTACACGAGGTCAGTTTCGCACCCGTCACCGACCCGGACTGGCAACCAGGACCGTGCACACCGCAGGGCCCGCAGCCTGATCCGATCGATGGCACCACGCCACCGCCGCTCGAGGCCGTGCCTGTGGTGAAGCCGGCCTTCACCGGTTGAGTTCGGCCACGCCCGCAGTCACGCCGGTCGATCGCCGACCCAGTTGCCCAGACTCGCCACCTGAGGCTCTGTCGATTGCTGTGAACGCCCGCAACGCGATGGTGACAGCCACCACAACCAACATCGACACCCCGAGCACTGCATCACCCAGAGCTGAGGCGTTGCCCAGATCGAGGGTGCCCCGGGCGTCACGGGCCAGGGCCACCCATGCGAGGGCGGCGAAACCGAGCAACGCTTGGGCCACAAACACCATGAGCCGTGCGTCGCGGGGGAACTGGTCGGTCCCGTCGTTGGCGTCTCCGGCGTCGGCAATGAAGTTCCACACGAACCCGAACAACACCAGAGCGATCCCCGCGCTGCCGAGCAGAACGGTCAACGGGCTGCTCACGAAGTCCCGTCCCGGGATCAGCAATGAGACGAGAAGCACCAGTACCACGGCCGATTGCCGTGCCACCCCGAACGTTTTCCGGGCGACCCACACCACCGTTGCTACTGCCACCGCACTGACCAGCAGACGGTCCATGACCGCGGGCGACACCGTCATGCCATCGAGCATCGCCCCCGGCGCCGTCGCCACCGTGAGCAGGACGATTGCGCCAGCGCCACCAGCAAGTTCACCGAGCACGACGTGTCCTCGGAGAGCGAGGACCGCTGCCGCCACAATGAGGACGACCCCGGCACCGACCTGGGTGACCAGCAACGTGGTGTCGTCGTTGAGGAATGTGCCAGCGTCGGCCAAGGCATCCACCACTGCTCCTTCTCCCCATATGGAGTAGCTGATCTGGCGCACCATCAGGACGACGGCAAGAGGGATGACCGTGATGGAGAGAAGGATCCCAGCGGGTAGTGCCACCCGATCAGCGAGAGAGGAGCGGGTCTCAGCCACATCGACGAGGGCATCAGTGTCCGATCGTCCACCCTCACCATCAGACACCGAATCGGTCGGCTGGTGGGCGTCACGTCCCAACCGCTGGATGACGACCACCACGGCACAGACGGCGAAAAGAGTGAGGCCCGATCCGATTACCACCCGTCCACTCGCTGCAGCATCGGTACCAACGTCGTTGATCCATCCTCTGACCGCCTCAACTAGGCGCCATGCGAGGAGGACGATGGCACCGATGGCGAACAGAGCCGACGACAGGCGCCTAGCGGCGAATCCTCCGGCCATCGTCATACCCGAGAGGGCCACCTGGGCGACGGCGAGACCTGCGACCACTGCAGCTGGCACGGCGACGAGCCGAACCACCTGCAGCACTAGGCCGGTCAGGCTCGGTGCAGCATCAATGCCGAAGACCTGGGCTGCGTTCGCCTGCTGCAGGTACGCCACAGCGAACACCCCGACGACGACAGCGAGGGCGACCGGGAACTCCCACCACGCCATCACCCGGCCGTGCCGTGCCAACGCCACGGCGACGACGGCTGTGCCGCCGAGGAGACCGATCACCAGTCCACTGTGACCACCGGAAGCATCACCGGCAGAGCCCACGAATGCGAGCACGATGACGACGACGGCCAGTGACGGAATCCTGAACCAGTTCGGTGTGTGGAACGATCCGGCGACGAACAGCGCCACACTGAGAACAACGGCGATGACAATTACACCCAGCACCGGTCGCGGGAAGGAGAAGACTTCGCCCCCGACGACCACGGACAGATCAGACGCGCTGCGCACCGGCCCGGCGAACACCGTCAGGAGGAGCACGACGACGCTGACGACGATGGCCGTCACCGCAGTGACCTGGACGTGGCGTGGACGACCCGCCAATCGCAGACACCCGTCACGCACCGGGTCGATGACAATCCACCTGACGGCAGCCACGACGAAAGATCCGAGTGTGCGGGGTAACGCCCGGAGATCCTCAAGGACCGTCTCGGGCTTTGGACGTTCGTGGAGTCCGTGGGTGGTGACCACGCCAGTAGGGGCTTGTGTTGGAGAAGTCATTGTCCCTCCAGTGGCAGTCCAATTCGGACCACGGCAAGGTTGGCGTCAACCGCCCAGGCGCCACTGGCACTCAACGCCAGCCTCCATCCCGTCTCCTCCGAGGGCGCCGGGAGGTCCCAGCACCGAACCTGTTCACCATCGGCGTTGAAGGAGCACAGCCGGTCACCACCGACGAGGATCACTCGCCGATCAGCCGTGACCGCGCCCGTCACCAATTCCTCCCAGACCAGTTCGCCGACCGACACATTGAGGCTCGCCACCGTCGTCGAGCCGAAAACCACCGCTCGTTCGTCGGTGTCGGCCACTTCCCCTCCCGTCTCGCCAAGGTCGAGGGACCACCGAAGCTCCCCGGCATCGTCGTACGCCTGTGCCGAACCCGCCGCGTCCACCGTGACAATGAGGTTCCCGACCGCACCAGAGCCAGTCACCACCTCGGTGGACTGCTCCCACCGAGGTGTCCCCGATTCGGCATCGAGAGCGAGCATCTGCCCGCTCCGGTCGAAGACCACCACCGTCCCCCCGACGACCACAGGTCGAGCGTCGGCGTCAGTCGCCGTTTCAGCCTCCCAGCGGACCTGCCCGTCGCGGGCGTCGACAGCAGTCACCGACCCGTCGAGGGCGTGGATCACGATGAGCCCGCCATCGGTGCGGACGGCCTCAGACAGCACGAGGTCCTCGGTCGTGACGGTCCACCGGCGGAAGCCACCAAGGTCGTACGCCACGACCGTTCGGTCGCTTGTGGAGACGACGACGCGATCACCGAGCACCGCCACCCACAACAACTCGCCCCCCGGATGCACACGCCACTGCTCGACGAGCACCGGTGGGCCGCCTGTGAAACTGGTGTCGGCTCTGAACGCGGCGAGATCGTTCCCACTGTCGACGGGCACGATCAGCAGTCCGTCGTCGGTGGCCAGCGGCGACAGTCCACCAATACCACCGACCGGCATCTCCCCGAAGTAGTCGTCTCGGGCCACGGTGGACATTGATTGTGCCTCCCAACGTTGTGGGTCGGTGGGTGCGCTGCCGGCCGATGGAGGGTCGGGGATCTGTCCAAGCAACCGGGCCGATGTGGCGGCATCCACGGTTTCGTAACTGAACGTCGATGCGCGGCCGTTCGTCATCTCGGTTGCGGTACCGGCGACGATCCCATCACCGGGGCACCATCGCTCGTCCTCGTCACGGGCCGTGAACGGTTCCCCACTGGCGACCGTGAGCTCGAGTGATCGTCGGACCGTGGCGCACCCGTCATCGTCCACGGCGACCACGGAGGCAGCTTGTTCGTAGGTGAGCGCACCACCCTCCAGCGCCTCGCCCGAGTCCTCCCACTGGGCACCGACCACCACCTCTGCGGGGAGGAGTCGCATGGCCGGGGAGAACACGGCGGAGTAGTTGCCCCCCCACACGGCCAGTAGTTCGATCCCGTTGGGACCGATCGCGTGCAGCGATACCGCTGCAGTGCGACGACCGGTTTCCGAAACCGTGAATGTGGTGGACCGCCACACCTGCAGCGCCGCGATGTCGTCGATCTGAGGCAACAGGCCGAGCGCAACGTCTTGGGGGAGTGACGCCAGACTCTCACCACCACCCGCACGTTGGTTCTCGACCAGCACCACGAGCGAAGAGTCAGCGATGGCCACCGTGGCAGCAGTTCCATCCGTCGCAGCGAATCCTGCGCCCGGCGAAGCCGTCGTCTCCCCGGGCGGCGCCGTGGCCACCATGATGACCACGGCAGCAACGAGCACGGCCACTAACGTGGCGGCCGAGGGGACGACACGGTGCCAAGGAGATACTGACGAACCCCGCTCCGTCACCTCGTCCACCTGCTGGCTCGTCACCACGCCCCGTCCCGACGCCGGCATCACTCCGATGCCCCACATCGTCGCTGGCGCTCCTTGACAGATCCTTGATGAACCCCTCTCGGCAGATCAGCCTGCCCGCCGGAACGCGCCGTCGCCATGCATGGCACCCCTCGGTTGGAGGAGAACGGGGCCATGGACTGGCCGAACGCCGAGGCGGCCTAGCGCTCCTCGCGCTCATAGGGCCTGCCAAGTGCTGCAGGAGCCCCTAGTCGGCGGCGGGCTGGGGAATTCGACACGAGGACGAGAACCACGACCGTCATGACATAGGGAACGGCGTCGAGGACGGCTGAAGAGATGTCGATGCCCCGGGCCTGCAATGTGAATCGCAGGCTGGACAGCCCACCGAACAGGTACGCCCCAACCAGCATGAGATCAGGCCGCCAGAACCCGAAAATCACGAGAGCGAGGGCGATCCAGCCCTGCCCCGAGGTCATACCGTTCACCCACTGCGGCACGATCGATAGTGAGAAGCACGCCCCCGCAATGCCGGCGAACGCCCCACCGATCAACACATGGACGTAGCGGGTTCGGGCGACACCGACACCGACCGAGTCAGCCGTCTGCGGTGACTCCCCCACGGCCCGAAGATGCAGCCCGAGCCTCGTTCTGAACAGGTAGACGGATACCGCAATCACCGCCAGCCACGACAGGTAGGTGAGTCCCGTCTGGTTAAACAGGATTGGGCCCACTACGGGTGCATCACTAAGCCCGAACAGGTCCACACGGTCGAACTGGTTGGGGACCGGTCCCTGGCCGAGCTTCCAGATGCCAGCGAGATACGACGACACGCCGGCGATACCGGCGAAGATGGTCAAGGCGAGGCCAGAGATGATCTGGTTGACACGCAGCGTGATGGTGAGAACGGCATGGATGGCTGCACCCGCCGCTGCGAACAGCATGGCCACAACCAATGCGATTGGCAGAACGATGCCAGCGGGGCCGTCGAAGGTTGCCGCTACCCAACTGGCGCCGACGGCACCGAGCAGCATCATGCCCTCGACACCGAGATTGATGACGCCCGATCGTTCGGCGAGGATCTCGCCGAGAGCGGCGAACACCAAGGGCGTGCCGTAGTAGATGGCCGCGGCGACGATCACGACAATAAGACTGTCGTTGATGGTCACGAGGCCACCTCCACGTTCGGTACCGGAGGTGGTGGTGTCGTGGTGCGCACGAGCCGATAGCGAACGAGAACCTCTCCGCCCAGAGTGCAGAACAGGATCAGGCCTTGGAGAATGCCGACGAGTCCCGGGGGGAAGTCAGCGCCCTGCAGTGAGTAGCCGGCGTTGGTGATCCCACCGATAAGGATGGCAACGAAAATCACCGCGATGGGGTTCAGCCGGGCCAAGGCGGCCACAACGATGCCCGAATACCCGTACCCCGACTGCTGCAATCCCTTGGGGTCCAGCACCTGACGGAAATTGCCGACCGCCGCTGCACCACCGAGACCGGCCAGAGCACCAGAGATGGCGGCAACGGCCACGATGACCCGGCCCGGCCGCATCCCGGCGTACCGCGCCGTCGTCGGAGCACCCTGGACGACCCGCATTTCGTAGCCGAACCGGGTGCGCTTCTGCAGTACACGGATCCAGATGGCGACGGCCACGCCAAGCACTAATCCGAACGGAACGATCAACCCACCGAACGACCAGTTTGGCCAAAAAGCACCGAGAGGAATCGTCTTGCTCTTGGGGAACATCTGACCGCTGCCCTCGAGGTCCCGCCAGAAGGACTCGGACTCAAAGATGAGGTAGACGGCAATGATTCCGGCCACGTAATTGAGCATCAGCGAGGTGATGATCTCGTTGGTGCGGAAGAAGGCGCGAAGGACACCGGGTATGGCTGCCCACAACGCGCCACCCACCGCCCCCGCAAGGATCATCGCTGGGATCGCCACCCAGCCCTTGGTGTCAGCCCCAAGTGCAAGCGCAGTACCCGACCCGGTGATGGCACCGATGTAGAACTGCCCTTCCCCACCGATGTTGAAAAAACCGATCCGGAATGCCACGGCGGCGCACAGCCCGGTGAAGAGCAGTGGTGTGGCGGCAATCAGCGTGCCGTTGATGGCACCCACGTCGAGGAAGGCCCGCTCAGCAATCCGCCAGTAAGTGGCAATCGGGTTCTCCCCGGTGGCCAACAGCAGCACTGCGCCGGCGGCCAGCGCCGCAAGAAACGAAAGGATGGGCACCGTGATGTTGATGTAGCGAGGGAGATCGGCCCGGGGCTCAAGTCGGAATCCGAAACGTTGCGTCTTCATGCCAGAGCCGCCAAATCGCCACCCATCAACTGGCCGATCACATTGATGTCAGCGTCGTCAGCGTCGAAAATGGCGAGCAGGCGACCCTCGTACATGACCGCCATGCGGTCCGACAGGGCCATGACCTCATCGAGATCCTCGCTCACGAGCAGCACACCAACTCCGTCGGCAGCAGCGTCGAGCAGCAACTGGTGCACTGTCGCCACGGCACCGACGTCGAGACCCTGAGTGGGTGAGGCCACAACCAGAACCCGGGGGGAGCTCGACATCTCCCGCGCCAGCAGGACCTTCTGCACGTTGCCACCCGACAGCCTCCGGGTCGGCAACTGTGAGGACGCCGCCCGCACATCGAACTGTCCCATCAGCTCCTCAGCCTCGGCATCGATGACCGACTGTCGAAGGAAGGGAGGGCGAGCAACCGGAGGTCGGCGGTAACGCTTCAATACGAGGTTCTCGGCGATACTGAGATCTGGGGCGAGTCCGGTGCCCATGCGATCCTGAGGGATGTAGGACACCCCCAAACGGATTGGGTGGCGAGCATCGGCGCGACCCACGACCTCGCCATCGACCTCGATACGCCCACCGGTGCGGGGTCGCAGCGCTGCGATGACCTCGACGAGTTCACGCTGTCCGTTCCCAGCCACACCGGCAATGCCGAAGATCTCACCGGCGCGCACCTCAAGAGACAGTTCGCGCAACGCAGGACGGGCCCGATCACTTTCAGCACTGAGCCCGTCAATGCGAAGCACAACTGGCGCATCGGAGTCCACACCTCGGCTGCGACGAGTCACACCCTCAACCTCTCGACCGACCATCAGTGCCGCAAGGCTCTGGCGAGTCGAATCGGACGCATCCACCGTGGCGATTGAGCGACCACCGCGCAGCACCGTGACACGGTCGGCAACAGCCGTCACCTCACCAAGTTTGTGTGAGATGAAAATTACGCTGCTGCCATTGGCGGCCATCGAACGCAGCGTGGTGACGAGACCCTCAACCTCGGGCGGGGTGAGTACTGCAGTTGGCTCGTCCATGATGAGGACACGAGCGTCGCGGTAGAGAATTTTGAGGATCTCAACGCGCTGCTGCTCTCCTACCGAGAGCTGCCAGATCGCCGCACGGGGATCAACGGGCAGCGCAAACTTCTCGGAGAGTTCGGCGATGCGGTCCTCGGCGGCGCGCAGATCCACCAGTGGGCCGCGGTGGGGAGCGTCGGCACCAAGGATGATGTTTTCAGTCACCGTGAAGGTCGGGATGAGACGGAAGTGCTGGTGCACCATGCCAATCCCGGCATCGATCGCATCACGAGGCGAGTCGAAGACGGCCTCGGACCCGTTGACGATCAGGCGACCGTCATCAGGCCGATAGAGGCCGGTGAGGATGTTTGACAGCGTGGTCTTGCCGGCACCGTTCTCGCCCAGGAGAGCGTGTACCTCACCTACCCGGACCTCAAAGGTGACGTCAT
>JALRFT010000342.1 GCA_023261915.1 Acidimicrobiales bacterium
CCTCGCCGGTGGCCACCTCGAACTGGCTGACCGAGACGCCCTTGGGGATGCGGTTGACGAGGGCCTGGACCGCCCAGCCGGCGTCGGCCCAGGCCTGCGCGAGGGCGCGGCCGTCGTCGTCGGGGTTGCGCCGCTGCACGACGTTGTAGGCGTGGCCGCCGGTGCCGTGGTCCCAGATCACCACGGGCGCGGGCTTGCTGCTGGAGGGTGGCCAGCTGGCTCAGGATCAGCGCGGCCATGTCGCGGCGCTCCAGCTCGAGTTCGTCGACGAGGAGGCGGCGAAGCCGTCGTGCGTCATGACCATCCCCGAGAGGTTCGGCATCCATTACTGCAGTCTGGGGTGAGTGGACGAGGCGTCCGATGTGACCTTCGACCGCAGCGGTGCGCTCAGCATTCCTAGGGGGAAGCGACTGGGGTGCCGAGGTTGCGCCCGGTCTCCTCGTCAAGGGATTCGATTTCAAGCCGGCCGGCCTGGTCGAGGCGGAACAGCAGTCCGAGCGAGGGGACCAGCACCACGGCGGCGATGGTGACGGCAACCACGATGGCCCACAGGGTGGCGGGAGCTGCTGCAGCCTCCGCCACCGTGATCTGGCCCGGCAGCACCCAGGGTTCTTGAGCGAGACCCCACGCCCAAACAATGGAGGCCACCGACAGCGCCGCGATCACCCGGGTGAAGCGCATGGAGGAGCGCCAAAGGAGCATGAGCGTGGTGAGTCCGGCGAGTCCCGAGAGGATGACGAGTGGAAGTGCCTGGCCCGTCAGGCCGTCATAGAGCTCGGGGATGTCATCACGGGCGACCACGAGTCCACTGAGGGCCACGACGGCCGCCAGAACCCCGCAGATGAGGGCTCGTCGTCGGAAGTAGTGGACGAGGTCACCGGCACCGAGTCGCCGGGCGTCGCCGGTGAGGTAGACCGCTGCGAGCCAGCCACAGGTGACCACGGCAAGGATTCCGGCGTAGACCCCCGGCACGTTCCACCACGAGGAGATCGGGTCGCCGGTAGTGCCGTCGAGGGGCACCTGGCCCGACGCCACAGCCCCGAGGGCGGCCCCGAGGAAGAACGGCGTGAGAACCGATGAGATGGCGAACGATGCCCCGAAAGCACGTCGGGCGGCGAACGTGGTGGTGACGTGGCGGTAGGCGAACCCGCTACCTCGCAAGACGATGCCGATGGCGGCAAGGCCGAGAGGGATGTAGAGCGTCAGCATGATGGCCCGGAAGGTGGATGGGAAACCGGTCCACAGCAAGATGAGACAGACGATCAACCACACGTGGTTGACCTCCCACACCGGTCCGATGGCAATGTCGATGAGGGCGCGGGGGCGTGCACCGCGCCGCGAGCGGCCGGCGAGCAGGTCCCAGAGTCCTGCCCCGAAGTCAGCCCCGGCGAGCACGGCGTAGAGGGTGACCGCAGCCCACACGATCACCGCCACGGCGATCTCGATGGTCATGCGCCGACCGATGTGGAACTGCGCAGGGCGTACGGCCCCTCCTCATCCTCGAGGTGGCGGTCGTTGCGCCAGCGGCGAGCCATGGAGCGTATGACGGCGATCCCGACGGCGAAGACCGCCACGTAGAGGACCACGATGGCGCCGAACCACCACCAGATTCCCCCCGCCGTCGTCACCGCATCAGCAGTCCTCAGCTGTCCATAGACGACCCATGGCTGCCGACCGACTTCGGTGACGATCCAACCCGCTTCCATGGCCGCAGCAGCGGCCACGCCTGACACCGCAGCAGCTCGCAGGAACCACCGCGTCTTAGGCAGATCCCTTCGTCGCCACCAGACGAAACCGAACCACGCCGACAACCCCAGCAGGGCGCTCCCGATGCCGACCATGACGTCGAAGGCCAGGTGGACCACGTTGGGGGGCGGGCGATCCTCGGGAGGGACGGAACTGAGGCCGTCGATGACAGTGTCTGTCGAGAACCCGGTCAGCAGCGAGGCCCCGCCAGGGATGGCAATACCGCCGCGGATCTCACCGGTCTCGGGATCCATGATTCCGCCGAGGACCTCGGGTTGGTCGGGCCCCGTCTCCCACACGAGCTCCTGAGCGGCGAACTTCGTGGGCTGGCGTTCGGCCATGGATCGGGCGGCGGTGTCGCCGACGAGGAACTGTAACGGCATGGCCAACGCAGCAATGGTGAAGGGGATGAGGAAGCCCAGACGGTGGTAGCGGTCCCGACGTCCCCGCAGCATCCCCACGGCGTAGATCGACGCAGTGGTGAACCCAGCCACGATGAATGCGGCGAGGTAGGTGTGGGGAACCTCGGTCCAGATGCCCTCGTTGAAGATGGCGGCGACCGGATTGATGTCGGTAAGGGTCCCGTCTGGCTGCAACGTGAACCCAGCCGGATGGTTCATCCACGCGTTGGCCGCAACGATGGAGAACGTTCCTCCCAGTCCGGCGATCGCAATGGGGACGATGGTCCAAAAGTGAGGCCAGGGCCGCATCCGCTTCCAGCCGTAGAGGTAGATGGCGATGAAGATCGCCTCGGTGAAAAAGAACATGGCCTCAAAGACGAAGGGGATACCGAACACTTCGCCGTAGCGGCCCATGAGGTCGGGCCACAGCAGCCCCAGCTCGAAAGACAACACGGAGCCGGTCACCGCCCCAACGGCGAACATCACCGCCATGACCTTCGACCAGCGACGAGCCAGGGTCAGCGCCTCGGCGTCTCCGCGTCGGAGACCCCGAAGGTGGGCGACCAGCACGACGACGGGGAGGGCGACGCCGAACGAGGCGAGGAGGATGTGGGTGCCGAGGGTGAACGCCATCATCTGGCGGGCGGCCAGCAGGTTCGAACCTGCGGCGTCGGCCAGCACGGCAACGTTTGACATCGAGGACCTCCGGCACGACTTGGACGCCAGCAGTGTAGGAGAGGCCGATACAGCGACGGCGGGTGGGTCTCAGCCGACCCGATTGAGGTCGGTCGGCCCCGTATCATCGTGGCCGTGCCTGAGGACGACCCCACTCGCATCCTCGGACCAATCGACAGCAGTTCTGGCGGCACCCCCCGTCGTCCCCGACGTCAGGTAGTCGTCGGTGCCTCGCCCCCGCCCGGCGCGTCGGGCTTCGTGGCAGCACCCGTTGAGCCCGGTCGTGTGGTCTCACCGCCGTCGTCGACGACCGCCGCCCCTGGCGGGCCGCCGCCCGTCAGCCGCCGTCCTCG
>JALRFT010000006.1 GCA_023261915.1 Acidimicrobiales bacterium
GAAGTACGCGGGCTGGTTCTCCCCCTACCTCGTCCGCCGGATCGCGGCCCTGCCCGCCATCTGACGCGCCCGGGCGTTCCTACCCGCCCGGGACCTGCCGTTCCCGGGCGTTCCTACCCGCCCGGGACCTGCCGCTCCCGGGCGATGATGTGCCTCACCCGGCGCATCCCCACCGACTCGTACAGCCCCACCGCCCCCGTCGGGCTGAGATCGCCACCTGCCCGCCGCCGGCGACCACGGCGCGAGCGAGCGCAGCACCAATACCCGACGACGCTCCAACGATGAGTACCCGACGACCGGTGAGCAGGTCTGGTTGCATGCTCACGACGACACCTCCGGCGCAGGCCGGGCAAACGACCGGATCTCGAGGTACTCATCGAGACCGGCGGACCCCATCTCGCGACCCATGCCTGAAGCCCCCATCCCTCCGAAGGGCACGTCACACCCGAACCACACCCCACCGTTGACCGACATGGTCCCGGTCCGCACGCGACGAGCCACCGCCGTCGCCCTCGCCTCGTCGGCGGACACCACCGAACCCGAGAGGCCGTACGGGGAGTCGTTGGCAATGGCCACGGCGTCATCGTCGCCATCATGGGCAATGACCACGAGAACCGGGCCGAAGATTTCCTCGCGGGCTGCCTCCATGTCGTTGGTGACTCCGGCCAGCAACGTGGGGGCGTAGAAGAACCCGTCGAGGCCCGTGACTCGCTCACCGCCACACACCACTCGAGCGCCCTGGTCCAGACTGCGTTGAACGAACCCCTCGACGCGCTCCAACTGGCGCGCGCTGATCAGCGGTCCCATCAATGTCCCCGGCTCATCGGGAGGGCCCACAGCCACAACGGACATCAACCCGGCGAGGGCGTCGATCGCCTCATCGTGACGATGGCGGGGGACGAGGATACGAGTGGTGAGAGCACAACCCTGGCCGGCCACCATGGCCATCCCGAACACCGCCCCGAGACTCGCTGCGGCAAAGTCTTCAACGTCGTCGAGAAGGATGTGCGCCGACTTCCCCCCAAGTTCGAGAAACACCCGGGTCAGGTTGGCTGCGGCCGCCTCCATGACCCTGCGGCCAGTCTCGGTCGATCCCGTGAACGACACGAGATCAACCCGGGGGTCGGCGACGAGAGAAGCCCCGAGTTGCGGATCGGATCCAGTGACGACGTTGAACACACCGGCGGGGATGTCAGTGTGATCGGCGACGAGGCGACCGAGCGCGAGCGCACTCCAGGGGGTCTCCGGTGCCGGCTTGAGCACGACCGTGCACCCCGCTGCAAGGGCCGGGGCGATCTTGGCGAGATTGATCTGGGTGGGAACGTTCCACGGCGTGATGGCAGCCACGACGCCGACGGGGACTCGCTCTACCCAACGGTCCGCAGGCCCGCCCAGCGTCTCTGCCACGCCGAGTTGGGTGTCAAAACGTGTCCGGTCGACAAGGTCGGCGTAATAGCTGGGGAGTTTGAGCGGTTCGGCGACCTGGACTGCTGCGCACGCCCCGAGCGGTGCGCCAACCTCGGTGACGGTGATGTCCGTTAGTTGCGCCTCATGATCGCCGAGAGCAGTGGCGAGCTGCCGCAGACACCGAACTCGGAGATCTCGGTCGCTCGCCCAGTTCCCGGCATCGAACGCCGAACGGGCCGCGCGCACAGCTGAATCGAGATCGTCAGCAGAAGCATCAGCGGCAACCCCTGCGACCGTGGCCGTGGCCGGGTTCACGTTGTCGTAGGTCCGCCCGCCGGCGGCAGGGCGGAGGTCACCACCGACGAACAGGCGCGTCTCGGGCCACGGATCACCTTTCGTCACCTCAGAGCCTCGCAATCTGGCCACCGTCGACGGATAACACCTGCCCGGTGATCCACGCCGCCTCGTCGGAGAGCAGGAACAGCACCGCTCCGACATGATCGGCAGGGGTTCCGAGCCGCTTGATGGCAAGGGACGCCACGATGGGATCCTGAAACTCGGCGGGCACCTGGCGTTTGAGCGCCTCCGTGTCGGTCGGGCCGGGGGCGATGGCGTTCACCCTGATGTTCCGAAAGGAGATCTCCTGAGCGAGAGACGCCGTGAGGAAGTTCAGCGCCGACTTGGCCAGACCGTAGAACCCCGAGATCGGCATCCACGCCGCAGTCGAGGACTGGTTCACAATCGATCCCCCACCGCCCTTACCCATGGGCCGCATCACGGACCGGACGCAGTGCAACGCTCCCCACAGATTCACCTGCATGAAGCGTTCGAGGTAGTCGAGATCGACGTTGGTGAGACCGGCGAGTTGCATGTCCCCGAAGATGGCGGCGTTGTTCACGAGGTGGTCGATGCGGCCAAAGGCGTCCATGGTCGCGGTGGCCATGGCGTCGGTGCTCGCCGGATCGCCGACGTCGGTGCGCACGAACAGCGCCCGGTCCCCGAGCGACTCCGCCAC
>JALRFT010000119.1 GCA_023261915.1 Acidimicrobiales bacterium
GAAGGTTGCGTTCCAGACCGGGGCTCGTGACCTCGAGGGTGAAGCTCCCGGGCACCGGATCGTGCTCATCGAGGAGACGGGAGATCCGGCGCGTGGCGGTTGCGACATCGTCGAGGGAGATCCCACCTAGGCGGTCGACGACGACCCGGAGCGTGCCCCCGGCGCGCTCAACGTCGTAGATCTCGATCCCGAGTTCCTCTGCGACTGGCTCACACAGCGTTCGCACCTTGTCCGTCACCTCCATTCCGCTCTCTCCTGGTCCTGTCACCGTCTTCGGGCACCCGATGGAGCCCCTACGACACGAAAGGCGTGGGCAAGCCCACGCCTTCCGATCGAACCCCATCGAAAAACCTGCCGAAAGTATAGCGGAAGCGGCTCAGGGCCGCCCCTTTGAACCCCGTGTCCCGCGGCCCAATTCGGGCAGATCGACCCTCAATACGAGCGAGCCACGACGGCGATGAGGTCGGTTTCCCCCACGCTGTCAGGCACCGAGCCGTCCGGGCGGACCAGGCACCGCACCGTCATGGCGTGGCTCCCGAGCGCCGCTTCCCCCTCGGGGCCCACCCGGTCCCATGGCAGGGTGGCCCAGCCGACCGCCGCCGCCTCCACCGCCTCGTCAACCGTCTCCACGGACACCGTTCGGGCGAGCCTGGCATCACGGGCCCGGGTCAGCATGTCGGACTGGATCAACTCGAGGGTGCCCTGAACGGCAGCGGCAACCCCGTCGATAGGCACCGCAGTCCGCGACCCGTCGTCACGTCGAGCAAGGGTCACCTCCCCCGCCGCAAGATCCCGGGGGCCCAGCTCAAGTCGCACAGGAACGCCCTTGATCTCCCAGTCCGTCACCCGACGTCCCATCGACGTCGACGTGTCAACGTCGAGACGAGTGCGCACACCGGCGGCCTCGAGTGCCTGGGCGATGACCCGGCACTGCTCAATGACTGCTTCGTCATCCCGCACGGCGACGACAACGGTCTGGATCGGAGCGAGCCGAGGCGGCAGTCGTAAACCGGCGTCATCACCGTGACCCATGATGAGCCCGCCCACCATCCGGGTGGAGACCCCCCACGAGGTCGTCCACGCCAACTGTTGGGTACCGGTGTCGTCCAGGTAGGTGATGTTGAAGGCTTTGGCGAAGTTCTGACCAAGTTCATGGCTTGTGCCCATCTGCAACGCCTTGCCGTCCCCCATCATGGCCTCACACGTCATGGTGTTAGTGGCGCCGGCGAAACGCTCGGCGGGGGTCTTGCAGCCGACGACCACCGGGAGAGCGAGCACATTGACCATGAAGTCCTCGTAGACGTCATGGAGGATCTGCCGGGCGTAGCCAGCCGCATCCGACTCGGTGGCGTGGGCGGTGTGCCCTTCCTGCCACAAGAACTCACTGGTGCGGAGGAACACTCGGGGCCGCAACTCCCATCGGACCACGTTGGCCCACTGGTTCAACAGCAGTGGCAGGTCGCGCCACGACTGAATCCACTTGCTCATCGACTCCCCGATCACCGTCTCAGAGGTCGGGCGCACGACCACTGGCTCCTCGAGTTGCTTGCCACCGGCGTGGGTGACCACGGCGAGTTCCGGGCTGAAGCCCTCGACGTGCTCGGCTTCACGCTTCAGGTACGACTCGGGGATGAAGAGCGGGAAGTAGGCGTTCGATGCACCGGCCCCCTTGATCCGGGCGTCGACCTGGGCCTGCATCTGCTCCCAGATGGAATAGCCATACGGCCGGATGACCATGGTGCCGCGCACCGGGCCGTTGTCAGCCAGCTCAGCCTTGTTGAGGACGTCTTGGTACCACCGGGGAAAGTCCTCGGCTTGCGGGGTGAGCACGGGCGGCTTGGCCATGGACGGCGAGCCTACCCACCCGTTGCACCCCACCCATTCGAATGCGGGGCACGCCGCCTCCTCAACGGTGCGAGCAACTAGCGTCATGCGGCAAGGACGGACCCAACCGGCACCGGGCGACACGCTGCCGGCCAAGGAGGACCACATGGCCAGCGAAGAACTCTCCCTCGTTCGACTCGTCGATCGCCGTCGTTTCCTCGGCGGGGCGGCGGTGGCCGCGGCCGCTGCGATCGCTTGGAGGCCGTCCCTGTCGAGCGCCCAGAGTGGTCTGCTGACAGGAGGCGGCTACCCCTTCACCCTCGGGGTGGCCAGTGGCGACCCACTGCCGACCGCCGTGGTGCTGTGGACCCGGCTAGCCCCCGACCCCCTCAACGGCGGCGGCATGCCCAACAGTGACGTCCCGGTGGATTGGGTGATCGCTACTGATGAGGGACTCGCCAACGTCGTCGCCTCCGGGACAGCCACCGCTCCCGCCGCCTTTGCCCACAGTGTTCACGTCGATGCCACCGGCCTCGATCCCGACACCACCTACTGGTATCAGTTCCGTGCCGACGGCCTCGACAGCCCTGTCGGGCGGACCCGTACCGCTCCCCCTCCGGGCAGCTCGCCGGCGAGTGTGCGGTTCGGCTTCGCTTCATGCCAGAACTACGGCTCGGGGTACTTCACCGCCCATGCCAACCTCGCCAACGAGGACCTCGACGTGTGTTTCCACCTCGGCGACTACATCTACGAGGGCGCCGGCGGTGGTGTGCGCTCGGTCCCTGGTGGCGAAGCCACCACCTTGGCCGGTTATCGCAACCGCTACGCGCTGTACCGCAGCGACCCCGATCTCCAGGCCGTCCACCGGCGCTTCCCATGGGTGGTGACATGGGATGACCACGAGGTGGAGAACAACTACGCCGCCGATATCTCCGAAGAGGGCATCACCGGCGTGGCATTCCTCACCCGTCGGGCTGAGGCCTATCAGGCATGGTGGGAACATCAGGCCGTCAGGATGCCGCCACCGGTAAGCGCCGACCTCCCGATCTATCGCAACCTGACGTGGGGAACGTTGGCATCGTTCTTCGTCCTCGACACGCGGCAGTACCGATCCGATCAGGCCTGTGGTGGGGCGACGCTGGCCCCGCTCTGTGCCGAGGCGCTCGACCCGGCTCGCACCATGCTCGGGGCTGCCCAAGAGCAATGGATCGCCAACGGTCTGACCTCATCTGCTGCCCTCTGGAATGTCGTGGCCCAACAGGTCGTCATGGCGTACACACCCCTCGTCGGTCAGTTCAACCTCGACCAGTGGGACGGCTATCCCGCCGCTCGCGACCGGCTCCTCGAACTGTTCGGCCGGCCCGAGGTGCGCAACCCCCTGGTCCTTACCGGCGACATCCATGCTTCGGGTGCTGGGAGGCTGCTCGCCGACTACGACAACCCCGACACCTCCGCAGTCGTGGGACACGAACTCGTGGGGACTTCCGTCACCTCAACATTCCCCGGCGGGCTCGACGATCTGTTCAACCAGGTCACCTCGGGGCTGCCATGGGTGGAGTACGCCAACGCTTCCAAGCGCGGCTACGTCACCGTCGAACTCACCGCCGACAGCGGAACCGCCAACTGGCGGGTGGTCGACACGGTCACCGCCACGACGTCGGCGGTGCAGACGGACTTCACCTGGGACATTCCCCTCGGCGATTCCGGTGGGGCAGTGGACAACAGCGGGACGCCGGTCGTGACCGCCGCACCTCGCTTCACTGGCTGACACCGACGACAGGACGACTGATGCAGCGCTACGGCATGACGATCCCCCTCGATGGCAGTCCTCTCGGCACACAACACGACACCATCGCCGAACTCGCCGAACTCGGGTACACCGATCTGTGGTCGGCCGAGGCGGACGGCTCCGACGGATTCACACCGCTCACGTTGGCGTCGGTGTGGGCGCCATCGATGCGACTCGGCACTGCCATCATCCCCGCTTACACGCGGGGAGCGGCGTGTCTGGCCCAGTCAGTGGGGTCAATGGCCCAGGCCGCGCCGGGTCGATTCGTCCTCGGCATCGGCTCGTCATCCGATGTCATCGTTGAGCGGTGGAACGGGATGCACTTCGACAAGCCCTACGCCCGGGTGCGTGACACCCTGCGGTTCCTGCGGACGGCGCTCGCCGGCGACAAGGTCACCGAGGAATACGAAACGTTCTCCGTGCGTGGCTTCCGTCTGAAGGTTCTTCCCCCCGAGCCTGTGCCGATTCTGGTGGCTGCCCTGCGGGAAGGGATGCTGCGCCTCGCCGGCCGGGAGGGCGACGGGGCCATCATCAACTGGCTGTCGGCCGATGATGTCTCGACCGTCGCACCGGTGGTCCGCCAGTTCGGTGACGACAAGGAGATCGTGGCGCGCATCTTCGTTGCTCCATCCACCGACACCGAGATGGTTCGGAACCTTGGGCGCTTCGCCATCGCTGCCTACCTGAACGTCCCCGTTTACCGGGCCTTCCACGAATGGCTGGGCCGCACCGACGCGCTGGCAGGGATGTGGAACAAATGGAGTGACGGTGACCGGCAGGGGGCGCTGGCCGAGATCCCCGACGAGGTCGTGGATCAACTCATCGTGCATGGCTCACCGGAACAATGTCGGGCACACATCAAGCGCTACATCGACAACGGTGTCACCACTCCGGCGCTCGCCGTTCTGCCATTCCCGGGGATCGACCCCCTGCAGGCCGCCCGGGACCTCGCCCCCACCGCAGTCTCCTGACGGCGCAGCCTCATCCCACCTTTGCGGCGCGGATCAGGGTCGACTGACTGGCTGTGGCCAGCAGCGTCCCGTCCTCGGCCCACAGGTTGACCCGACCGTGACCGAAACCGTTGGCGACGACGTCGATGCTGATGTCGGCGAGCACCCATTCGGTCGGCACGATCCGTGCCACCCGCAGCGTGTTGTCGAGACTGTTGGCCATCGCCACCCCGTCGAGCGCCACGTGGATACCCATCGGGACGTAGTCGCCAATGACCGCCAGCGCCGGAGCGGACATCTCGAGCAGGTCGGGCACCCGCGTCCAGACCGCCACCCGCCCTGAGGCACGGTCGGCGAGCGCAAGACGTTGGTCGAGGCGATCCATGATCGATTCCGTGTTGTAGCGACGCTCCCGTGGTTCGCACTCATCAGGAGCGTCGACGTCAGGGCGCTCGGCCCACTGACCGGCCATCTCAAGGGGCCGTTCACCGAGGGCGGCGTTGACGGTGAGGATCTCGGTGCCGGCCACCATGCCCACCGCTCGGGCCTGGGTGGTCTGGCGACCCTCGACGGCGATGGTGACATCGATATCCATCGTCGTTCCGGGGCGGGCGTAGGAGAGGTACTGGGCCGTGGCCCACACAACTGGCCGACCAGTCGAGCCCTCCATGGCTGCGATGGCGGCGCCAAGCCCCGAGCCACCGAACAGGAATCCGGCGCCGGTCGAGATCCCGGGCACGACGGGGAGGAACCACCGCAGTGGGTTGTGCGTCGGTTCGAGTCCGAGCCAGTCAGGGGCGTCCATGACCCCACGCTAGGTCGTCGTGGCCGTTGTGCTTGACTGCTCGCCATGACCGATACGCCATGGCTCAACGACACCTGTTCACTGGTCGACGCCTTCCGCTCGGGCGAGCGCTCCCCCGCCGAGGAGATGGAGGCCACTCTGGCCGCCATCGCAGCATCCGACCTCAATGCCTTCTCCTACCTTGACGGCGACGCAGCGCTCGACGCCGCCCGCACTGCCGATGTTTCCCAGCCCTTCGGTGGTGTGGCCTTCGGAGTCAAGGAACTCGATTTCGTTGCAGGGTGGCCGAGCACCGAGGCGAGCCTCGTCTTCGCTGATCGCAAGGCGAAGTACACCTCGACCATGGTGCAACGGGCCATGGACGCCGGGGGCGTGCCCGTCGGTCTGACCACGGCAAGCGAATTCGGCGGGTTGAACGTCTCGATCACCAAGTTGAACGGCATTACGGGCAATGCCTGGGATCAGACACGCACCGCCGGGGGATCCTCCGGCGGGAGTGCCAGTGCCGTCGCCGGCGGACTGGTCACGATTGCGACTGGTGGCGACGGCGGCGGGTCGATCCGGATCCCCGCCGGCTTCAACGGTCTCGTCGGGATGAAGGGCACCGCTGGTCGCATCCCCCGCGGACCTCACACCCTCATATCCCCCATGACCGTCGTCGTCGGGTGTCTGGCCCGGTCCGTGCGCGACACCGCCCGATGGTTCGACGTCTGCAATGGCCACGACATGCGAGACCCCTACTCCCTGCCCCGTCTCGATGGTTGGGAGTCGGGGCTCGGAACGCACCTTGCGGGACTCCGTGGCAAAAAGGTCGCCATCGTCCCCAATCTGGGGTCGGCCGTGATCCATCCTGAGCTCGATGCCATGGTGCGCTCCGCCGGTGAAGCGCTCGCCAAAGATGCAGGACTGACCATCGTGGATGGCGTCGAGGTCAACATTCCCGGTCTCGGCCTTGAATGGGCGATGGCGAATCTGTCGGGCCTGCTCGCTGAACTTGGTGACCTGTGGCCGGATTGTCAGGAAGACCTGACCAACGAGATCGCGTTCGGGATGCAGATCGCCACGGGGCACTTCAACCTTGAGATGGCGGCGAGAGTTGAGGCCCAACGAACGCTCGCCAATGAGGGAATGGCGGCGATTTTTGACGAGGTGGACTTCGTGATTTGTGCCACCAATCCCGATGCTGCCTATCCCGCTGAGGTCACCCTCAACACCCGAGTGGGCGACGTCACCGTCGGCCCCGAGAACAACGGGGCTCTGACCATTCCCGCCAACATCGTCGGCAACCCGTCGTGTCAGGTCCCCATCGGATTCCTTGATGGACTTCCGGTGGGAATGCAGGTCATGGGTCGGCACCATCAGGATCAGTTGGTGTTGGACCTGGCGTGGCTCACCGAACGTGAACGGCCGTGGCCGCTGGTGGCGAACGGGGCCCCGATCTAGACCCAATTGCGGTTCTCGGAGGGGTTGTCACACCCCGTCGGCACACTGGTGTCATGACCGATGGACCCAATCACCAGCAACTGCCGCTGGCCGTGGTTCCGGGCACCCCCAACCCCGGCTCCACCACCGGCACCAACCGTCGTCGAGTTCGCAGCCCTCACGCTCGTGAGCGACGCACCGCACGACCGCCGTGGCGCATGAGCGATCAGGCTCGACGCACCGGTCAGGAAGGCGTCGCCATGGCGCGTCGTGAACTGGAGCGTGCCCGGGGGCTGGCGACCAAGCCGACCGTCGAGCCGTCACCGTCAGCCGCGTGACCCGGCCGCCGGAGGCGGCCGGTAGGGTTCGACCATGACTGATGTTGTGATCGTTGATGCTGTCCGTACCCCCGTTGGCCGTCGGAATGGCGGCCTCGCCGGAGTCCATCCAGCCGACCTGCTCGCCCGGGCCCTGTCGGAACTCGTCACCCGCACCGGTATCGACCCAGCCGAGGTGGGTCAGGTCGTCGGTGGCTGCGTCAGCCAGGTCGGCGCCCAGTCGTTCAACGTCGCCCGCACCGCATGGCTGGCGGCGGGACTGCCGCTCACCGTGGCCGCCACCACGGTGGACACCCAGTGTGGTTCGTCCCAGCAGGCGACCAACCTCGCCACCAGCCTCGTCGCCGCTGGCGTCGTCGACGTCGCAGTGGCGTGTGGCGTCGAGACAATGTCCTCGGTGCCCATCGGGTCGAACAGCTCGAAGAAACTCGGCTACGGCGTGCCCATCCCCAAGACGTACTTCGGGCAGTACG
>JALRFT010000183.1 GCA_023261915.1 Acidimicrobiales bacterium
TCCCGACGCCTCGCCGACGGCGATGGCCATGGTGCGTGCCGTCTCGCCCCGGCGGTTTCGTCCGGCGCACACCCCACCCGTACCCGCCACCGACACGCACCCGAACGGGTCGGGAGTGCCGGCCCGCAGGGCGGCGAAGGAGTCATTGGTGAGGGTCACGACGCCCCCCAGGCCCAGTCCGGTGAGGACCGGGTCGAGACGTCCGGCATCCGATGGCCAGTCCATGCCGGCCAGGCAGAACGCGCTCGCCGCCACGTCAGTGGGGGCCACCCCGGCGGCGGCGACTGCCTCACCGACGGCGGTGGCGAGCTCGCCCGCGATGGCTTCGAGTCCGGTCGTTTCCCAGTTGGCACAGCCACCGGTGGCGAACCCGAGCACCTCGCCTCCCGTGGTGGCGACACAGACGTGCGTCTTGGTGCCACCCCCGTCGACGCCGATGACGACGTCGACGTCAGGCATCGAGCCGCCCGAACCAGCCGGCGTTGAGTTCCTTCATGCGTTCCCACACCGCTTGCACCTGGTGGGCGCCGGGACCGAGTGGATGGGCGAGCAGCGCCTGAAGGGCGGCGTCCTCGTTACCGCTGACGGCCGCCTCGACACACAGCAACTCGACGTCTTTGATGGTGCGCATCAGGGCGTCCACGTCGGGCCGCAACGCCTCGGTGGGGCGGGGGACGGCACCGCTGCGGGTGATGGTGGCCGCCACCTCGACCACCACGTCGTCGGGGAACCCGGGGATCGAACCGGCGTTGGGGACGTTCACGACGTGCACCGTGCCGGCATCACTGGCGAGGTCGGCCATTAGTGCCGCCGCTGCTTCCGAGTAATACGCGCCACCACGCTTCTCGAGTTCGGCGGGCTTGTGGTCCAACTCGGGATCCCGGTACTTCTCAAGGAGGGCCTCCTCGATCTCCATGACTTCGGTCGCCCGCGTGGGACGCGACGCCTGATGGGTGAGCCACGCCTCGGTCTCGTAGTAGTAGAGGAGGTAGTAGTTCGGGATAGCCCCGAGTACTTCGATGGCTTCGGGTGACCAGCCCGGTTCGCCGTCGTGGGTGACCTGCTTGCCCACGAGCGCCCGCAGACCGGTAAGCACCTCGGCCGTGCGGTCCTGGCCGTCAATGGTGACTCGGCGCATCCACGAAAGGTGGTTCAGGCCCACGTAGTCGAGGTCCACCGCTTCGGGAGCCACACCGAACACCGATGCCACCTCGGCCTTCGTGGACCACGGCACGTTGCACAGACCGATGGTGGGCACCTCAGTGTGTCGGCACAGGGCTTCGGTGACCAGACCCGAGGGGTTGGTGAAGTTGAACAGGGTGGCGCCCGGAGCCTCGGCTTCGATGATGGCAGCGAGGTCAAGGGCGACGGGGATGGTGCGTAAGGCGTTGGCCATGCCGCCCACGCCGACGGTTTCCTGGCCGATGAGGCCGAACTCTCGGCCGAGCCGCTCGTCCCGGTCGCGAGCGGCCATGCCGCCGACCCGGATCTGGCTCACCACCCACGCCGAGCCACGGATGCCCTCCCGAGCGTCGGTGGTCCAGCGCACCTCAACGCCACCGGCGGTGCCAGTGGTGCGTTCGGCCATGCGGCGGGCGAGAGGGCCGAGGACTTCGAGACGGTCAGCGTCGTTGTCAACGAGCACCACTTCGGACAGGTCGAGTTCGTTGCGACGACGCAGCAGGCCATCCACGAGTTCGGGGGTATAGGTCGACCCCCCACCGATCACACAGACACGGCTCATCGGTCACCTCCGTTGGCTGATTCATCGCTGCTCACGTCGACCCCGGCCGCCGATGTGTAGGCCGCTTCCACGATGCGCAGTGCCTCGAGGCCCACCGCCGCCGAGGCCACCGGGGTCGCCCCCGTGGCACAGCACGATACGAAGTCGGCCATCTGGGCGGCGTACATCGGCAGGGCGCAGTGCTCGT
>JALRFT010000209.1 GCA_023261915.1 Acidimicrobiales bacterium
GGCACGCCACGACGGGGCAGCGCCCGGACGGGGGCGGCGCCGGATCGACGGCGGAGTGTGCCCCGCGGACTTGGTGGTGAGCAGGTCGAGGGTCGTCAGGCCGTTCGTGAGCTCCTGCTCGCCGGGCGACGTCGGGTGCGCGAGGTGCTGGTGGCCGAACGTCGGGCAGCTGACGAGGGTGTGGAAGACGTCGCCGAGTCAGCTCTCGCCAATGATGACATTGCCGAGTTGGCCCGGGATCTGCGGGTGCCGGTGCGGGCGGTGAGCCGCGGTCGGCTGGCCAGCATGGCTCGCAGCGAGGCACCCCAAGGGGTGCTCGCTCTCGCTGATCCGCTCGAACCCGTTGACCTCGACCGGCTTGCCCAAGTGGATGAACACGGACGGGTGCCCTTCATCGTCGCGGTGGATGGGGTGACCGACCCGGGGAACCTGGGGGCGCTGATGCGAGCGGCGGAGTGTGCCGGCGTCACCGGAGTGGTGCTGCCTCGCCATCGGGCCGTGCACGTCACCCCGACGGTGGCCAAGGCGGCGGCGGGGGCCGTCGAGCATCTCCCCATGGCCCTCGTCGGCGGGTTGCCGGCCGCCCTGGCCGAATTGTCGAAGCTCGGCGTGTGGAGTGTGGGTCTTGACGCCACTGCTGATCAGCGGGTGTGGGACCTTGCGGTGTCGACCGACCCGGTGGTGCTCGTCCTTGGTGCCGAGGGGGCGGGATTGTCCCGTCTGGTGCGTCAGCGGTGTGATCAGTTGGCCTCCATTCCCCAGGTGGGGAATCTGGCGTCGTTGAACGTGGCCACTGCCGCTGCGGTGGCCTGTTTCGAAGTGGCCCGACACCGTCTGGTGGGGCCCGGGGACGCTGCAGGGGGCTGAGGTGGGCGCCGGTCACAGCCACGGTGACGGCTCGCCGTTGACGGTGCCGCCCCTCGTGAGCCGCTGGCTGGCCGTGGTGGCAGGGGTCCTCGGACTCGCCGCCATCGTGGGCATGGTGGTGCTGTGGCCGTCGAACGACATTGAGACTTCCATCGCCAACGTGCGATCCACGTTCGTCGACGGCCGCATCGAGGTGGTCAACGAGGTGCCGTGTCCCGGCCAGCAGGTTGAAGGCGCCCCGCAACTGTTGTGCGCCGAACTCGACGTGGAGGTGCTCGAGGGGCCTGACACCGGTCTGCGGGTGCCACTCGACGTCTACGACGCGGCGTCGGCCGACCTGTCAGTGGGTGACGTCATCGTGCTCGAGTACGACGAGTCGTCCCCGGCGGGGTTCCAGTATCGGTTCAGTGACCGGGAACGCAGCGCCCCGCTGGTGTGGCTGGTGGTGCTGTTCGCCGCTGTCGTGGTGCTGCTCGGGCGGTGGCGTGGCCTCAGCGCCCTCGTCGGTCTCGGCATCAGCATCGGGGTACTGCTGATCTTCACGGTGCCGGCCCTCATCGAAGGGTCCGACCCGTTGTCGGTCGCGCTGGTGTCGGCCACCGTCATTGCCTTCGCCGGGGTGTACCTCGCTCACGGCTTCAACGCCATGAGCACCGTGGCGCTGCTCGGCACGTTGGGGGCGCTGGCCGTCACGGCGCTGCTGGCCCTCGTATTCGTGGGGGCGGCCGCCATAACTGGTCTGGCCTCCGAAGAAGCGGTGTACCTGCAGTTGGGCCCGGTGCGTCTCGGACTGCAGGGCCTCGTGCTCGCCGGCATCGTGATTGGGGCGCTGGGTGCCATTGACGACATGACCGTTACCCAGGCGTCAGCGGTGTGGGAGTTGCGTTCAACTGGGGGGCGTACCTCGGTGGTGGCGCTGTACCGCTCGGGTATCCGCATCGGTCGAGACCATGTGGCGTCCACGGTGAATACGTTGGTACTGGCCTACGCCGGGGCGTCGATGCCGCTGCTTTTGTTCTTCAGCCTGTCGAACCAGTCGTGGCTGGTGGTGGCCAACGGGGAGCTCGTCGCCACCGAGATCGTGCGCACCCTGGTGGGCAGCATCGGTCTGGTGGCGAGCGTGCCGTTGACAACTGCGCTGGCGGCGTGGGTCGCCCACCGGGCCGTCGACCCGGCCGACGACGGGGTCGTACCACCTGGTGGGGCTGAGGCGTGAGTGAGGTCGTCGCCCCCGAGGCGCCCGACCGGTCGCGACTCGACCCGGTGCCGTTCGCCCTCGCTGCATTCGCCGTTGTGGGGGTCGTGCTGTGGGTGGTGGGTTTCGTCAGTCACCATTTCCTGCCGCCCGACACGTTGGTGCGCCAGTCGGAGTTCTTCTTCACTGGTGACAACGTCATTGGCCAGTGGGTGAAGTTCGACGCCGGGTGGTATCGCCTCATCGCCGAGCAGGGCTACAGCTTCGAGAGCATTGACCGCCAGGCGCCCGTGGCGTTCTTTCCCGCCTACCCGCTGTTGATGCGCTGGGTGGGGGTCGTTCTCGGCGGTCAACCGTTCGTCGCCGGTGTGCTCATCACCGTGGCCGCCGGGGCCGGGGCCGTTGTCCTGTTCGCCACGTGGTGTCGGGAACGGCTGTCGTCGCCGGCCGTGCGGTGGTCGGTGGTGGCGCTCGTGGTGTACCCCTACGCGTTCTTCATGTTCGGGGCCGTCTATGCCGACGCCCTCTTCCTCGTCGCCGCCGTGGGGGCGTTCGTGTTGCTTGAACGCGACCATCCGGTGCTCGCCGGTCTCGCCGGGGCGGTGGCCACCGCCACCCGGCCCGTGGGTTTCGCCGTCGTGATCGGCCTCGTGGTGCTCGCCGTGGCGCGTCGGGGCGGGTGGCGGCGGCTGCGGGCGGCGGACGCCGGTGTGCTGCTCAGTGTCGGCGGCCTCGCCGCGTGGATGACGTACCTGTGGGTCAACTTCGGGGACCCGCTGGTGTTTTCGAAAATTCAGCGGGCGTGGGGCCAAGAGAGCAACCCAGCCACGTGGTTCAAGTTCGACCTGTTCGACCGCGTGCGGGCCCTTGCTTGTCACGCCCGTGGTTTCCTCGGCGGGTCGGCACCGACGTGCGGGCCCGACTACGGCAGCGAACTGCTCTACACACTCGGGATCTTGTTGCAGGGGGCGCTCGTGGTCGCGGCCCTGGTGGCCGTGCCGTGGATCATCCGTCGGTTCGGTGTGACCTATGGGATCTACACTGCGGCGGCGGTGGCTCCGGCGTTGTTGGGCAGTCAGGACTTCCAGGGCTCCGGGCGGTACCTGTTGGCCGCCTTCCCGCTGTTTGCCCTCGTGGGGGCGGCGTGTGAGCGACGACCAGCGTGGGGACGGGTGGCCGTGGCCCTGTCGGCGGTGTTGTTGGTGGCGTTCACCTCGTTCTTCGCCCGGGGCTACTACGTTTCCTGAGGTCCCCCGACCCCGGGGTGAGCCAGATCTGGAGCACCGGTGACCGCACTTCCCAGTCTCACCATCTTCTTCCCGGCGTGGAACGAAGAGGCCGGTCTCGCCCGCACCGTGGCCGCCGCGGTGGAAGCCGGTACCCGCCTCGAGGCCGATGGGGCCATCAGTGCTCTCGAAGTGGTGATCGTTGACGACGCCTCCACCGACGCCACCGGCACCATCGCCGACGATCTCGCCGCCGCCGACGCTCGCGTCTCGGTGGTGCACCACCCGGTGAACCGGGGGTTGGGCGGGGCGATCAGGACGGGGCTGGCGGCCTCCACGGGCGAGTTGGTGTTGTACACCGACGCCGACCTCCCCTTCGACCTAGTGGAACTCGACAAGGCGGTGCGGGTGGCGCGCGTCTACGACGCTGATGTCGTGTCGCTCTACCGACTCGACCGCACCGGTGAGGGCCCACGGCGTTACGTGTACTCGTACCTCTACAACCATCTGGTGCGGCTTCTGTTCGGCTTGCGGGTCCGGGACGTGAACTTTGCCGGCAAACTGATCCGGCGGCGGGTGCTCGACGCCGTCGAACTGCGTAGTGAGGGGTCGTTCATCGACGTCGAACTGCTCGTTGCCGCCCAGCGCCGTGGCTTCAACGTGGTGCAGTTCGGGGTGGACTACTTCCCCCGCACCCGGGGGGTGTCGACGCTGTCCTCGTGGTCCACCATCTTTGGGATCCTGCGCGAACTCCGGGACCTGCGGCGGGATCTCGGCCGGGTCAGTCCCCAGGCGTAAGGTCGCCGTTGCCGTGACCGCAACCAGCGACGACCGACCTCTCCTCATCGTCAACGCCGACGACTTCGGTCTCACCAATGGGGTGAGCGACGCCATCATCCGGGCCGCCGACGCCGGCATCGTGACCTCCACCTCGGTCATCGCCCTCGGCCCCGGGTTCGCCACCTCGGTACGCCGACTCACCGACGCCGCCGACATCGGGGTCGGGGTGCACCTCGCTGCCGTGGGGGAGGACCCACCGTTGCTGTCGGCGGCGGAGATCCCCTCCCTCGTTGATGACCGGGGTCGCCTGTGGTTGTCGTGGCGCCAGTTCCTGCCCCGGGCCGCCGCCGGGCGCATTGACCCCGCCGACCTGCGTCGTGAGTTCACCGCCCAACTCGAAGCTGTGCGTCAGACGGGCGTGGTTGTCGAACACTTCGATTCCCACCAGAACCTGCACCTGTGGCCGATGGTGCGTGACGTGGCCATGGGTCTCGGCGATACGGCGGGGGTGTCCCGCATTCGGGTCACCCGATCACGCCAATGGGGTCCGGTGGGGGTGATCGTGCGGCGACTCGCCCGTCAGCTCGAAGCGGCGTGCGACGCCAAGGGTTGGCGTTATGCCTCGGCGTCGACGGGTCTCGACGAGGCCGGCACCCTCAACGCGGACGCCATGGTGACGGCCCTCGGCCGGTTGCGGGCCGAGGTGGGGTTCGCCCCCGGAGGCAGTGCCGAGTTGGCCACCCATCCCGGTGACCTGTCCGACGCCGACCGGGCTCACTACCAGTGGGGTTACTGCTGGGAAGAAGAGTTCGCTGCTCTCTGCAGCACTCCGGTGCGCGCCGCCGTCGACCGCCTCGGGTTCCGTCTCGGCACTTTCGCCGATCTGGGGTCGGTGTGAGCGCCGCACCGGTCACCCTCGATCGCTACCGGTCGGCGCCGTTGGGGGTGCGTACCCACGTGCACGTGCGGTGGCGGACGTGTCCGGTGGCCGCCGTGGACGCTGCCGTGCCCCGGTCGGGCACGGTGCTCGAGATTGGTTGCGGTCACGGTCTTGTCAGCAACTACCTTGCCGACGTCTCACCCGACCGCCAGGTCACCGGTGTCGACATCGACCCTCGCAAGATCGACGCCGCCAAGGCCTCGCTACGACCGGGGGACGCCACGGTGTTCGACCTCGTCGAGCCGGGCGAGTTGCCTGACGGGC